>JBBTSE010000011.1 GCA_038064855.1 Patescibacteria group bacterium | reverse complement strand
AATACTTCTGCTGCAGTCAACGGTATCTTCCCAGTTACGGGAGCAACTCATACTGCCACTAGTTCGCTTCCCCCGGCTCCACATTGCGGCACACTCCCACCTCCACCTCCAACAGGCGACACTACACCCCCGATTGCCACATTGGTCTTGCCAGTAGGGAATAACATGGCGACAACCACAAGAAAAAGCTCGTTGCCGCTTGTTGCTGCCATGTTTACCGATAAGCCAGGGACAGGCGTCGCCACATCAACTGCATATTGGAAAAATCTAGCAAACAACGCCACAGGAGTTTTAGCGCCAAGCTACGGATGGCTTGGCGGACCGGTCACGCTCGCACCAGGACTCAATACTATAGAAGTCGGTGTACGTGACAACGCGGGCAATCTTGGTACGGCGCGCTTTTATGCCATCTATCAAACGGGATCATCAGCCGCGGCAGTTGATAGCAGGATCCCAGGACTTGCATCAGTCATCAATAGTCTTATCGCGCTCATCGACGAGCTTACTTCAGTACTCAATCGCTAAATGAGCTCGACCTTCCGCACACATCGCCATGACGCTTGGGTATTTTCACTCGCACTCTTTGACGTAGTTTTCGTGGCGGTGTTGTTTGCGGGAGGCATTGCGGCAAATATTGTTATCCCATCGAGTTTCGCGCAGGGTGGGGCATACGATTCTTCGTGCGAAAACTTTACTGCACCCACATCAGTAAAAGCAGGTGATCCAGTTGTGATCACGGCGAGGTTTAAAAATACAGGAAGTGCGGCCTGGACTCTGGCTGATAGCCGAGACCAACAAAACAATATTAAGCTCGGTTCGCTCGACAATTGGTATCCGGGCAGGGTGGTGCGGGCAAATACAGCCCCAGTCACTGCTACGGTACCGAGTGGGGACATAGTAGAATTTTCATTTACTGCTCGTGCCCCGTATGTACCGGGTTTTTACAGGGGACCAAGTACCCCAGGTACAGGGCCGGTGTTCGGATGGAGACTTTTTGGTGAAAATAGTAATCCAGTAGGATGGTTTGGTGCAGACTGTGGTGCAAATATAAATGTGCTACCTTCCGCAGAAGGCTCGATCGATATAACAAGTGGCGTTGTAGTTGGTTTCGCGTATGACCCGCAAGCTACTCTTGAAAGTGTTGATGTGCACTTTTATATTGATCGCGAGAGCGTAAATTCCGCCGGCACATTTATTGGTGCAACAAAGGCCAATCTATCCGGCACAAGTCCGGTGGCTGGGAATCATGGATTTACTTATTCAATTCCGCTTGCCTATCGCGACAATGTTCAGCACACGCTTTATGCGCGGGCAATTGATAAAGAGGGGGGCGGTAGTTTTCCGATAGGTACTCCTACCGTTTTTACGCTCTCTGGTGGGAGTGTGGGTACATCACTACCAAAGCCCGCAACTCTGCAATATTTTGGTTACTACTATTCTGCCAATACCGACATTTTTCGCGATGAATCCAAGGACTTTACAAATATTTCAGTCGTCAATACTTCAGTGGTGCTCGATGACAATATCGCCGCGGGGGTCAAGAGTATCTTCCATGTCCCTGTAGGCATTTGTCCACCCAACTCGGTTTACCCCGGCTGTGTGGGATTGGACAAACAAGCTGCTCTGGCAAAATTTAGAGAGGATTTTGATCTCGCCTGGCCAGGACCCAAAGGGCACATCGACCCCAACGGTGATGGGGATACGAGCGATAGTAAAATTCTCGCACTCTATTTTCAAGACGAGCCGATTTGGAACTCGGTTACCAACTCGCAGATTGCTTCCATGGCCCAGCACATAAAAGGGAAGTTCAAGGAAACTGCTCCAAATAAATTGTGGCCGCCAATCCCGATTATGCTCGTGGAGGCTGCGCCCAGTCTCGGTTTTGTCACCAGTGCTCGCATAAAGGGGGTAGGTGGTGAGTCCGGTCCGCCCGAGTATTGTGACCAGCCTACGGACGCAATGCGTGTAGAGATTGATCCACAGGGTCCACAACCTCCCGAGGCAACTAAAAATAGACAGAAATGCACAAGCCCACTACAGGTACCCGCGTCAATAGACTGGATAGGATATGATGCCTATGGAGTGGTAGATCCCCGCAAAGATACCGAATGGATGGCTACTTACGAGCGTCTCAAATCCAAACGCTCAAGCCCCAACCAAAAAATTGTGATGATCCCAGATGCCTGGTGGCACCACTGCAATCATGGCGTCAATAAACCGGGCCGGGGTGTGCTTGATAAATCAGTTCACAAAGAAATTTCTAAAAACTACTACGAGCTTTCAAAGTCCGACCCTGAAGTTTTGGGTATGATCGGCTGGCTCTGGCACTCGTATCCAGATAATTGCAAAGAGCTGTTTCCTTTTCATAAGCAACCCTCACCTCACGGCATCGGTATGCGCGATATGCCACGAGAGGTACTCGATGAAAATATCCGTATCGGGCAGGAAATCACCGGCAAAACGGGGCCCGTGATTGATTCGTATATCGTCACTCACCTAGAAGATGATGAGCAGGAGGGTAGCTTGCGCAAGGCCGTATCGAAGGGTTTTCGTTACATAACATTTGCGCCGAGTGTTGCGGGAGACATAAATCTAGAAAATGAAATAAGTATTCTTGGTCCGCATATCACGATTGATGCGAGTGCGGTTCCCGCACCCGGTATCACGCTAAAGGGTGCTGGCATAAAAATCAGAGGGGATGCTGGAGATAAAAGTGCGCACAATATTACAATCAAAAATATACGCGTGCGCAATGCAAGAGAGGACGGCATACAAGTAGCCGCGGGAGCACGTAACATTTTACTGGATCATGTATCTGTCGCCTTATCGGCCGATGGAAATCTCGATATTACTGGTGCGGGCACGCATGATGTGACCGTGCAAAATAGTATCATTATCGCGCCGATTCCAGATACGGATCAGGATGATATAGGTGACCAAAAAAACATGCTGTTAGGCAATAGTGCTACGGGAATTCGCCTTTACAACAACATTATTGGTTTTTCCAATCAGCGAAATCCAGAAATTTCTTTTGACAATACACAGGATGCCGAGACTGGTGACGCGCTCGATACCGATACGGGTACGACCGTGGACATGCGCAACAACATTATTTGGAATTGGCTGGACACCGATACTGCGGTATCAAATGGCGAGCGAGGTACACGCATTGAGCGCGGTGCCCATGTAAATGTGGTAAATAATCTTTTTGGTGGCTCGCCCGGCGAGGCGAATAGCGCGCTGGCTGTTTGTGACAACACGACAGACAAAGATTGCGATATCGCTCTCAACCCAGCCGCTGCTTTTATGAGTGGCAATAGATTTCTTGGCACTACAGTAGATTTAAATCAAAGAGGGAATGTGGATACCGAATTTCCAGTGCCACCAGTACCTATTACGGTCCAGACGCCGTGTATTGGGGCAGCTACCACCATTGCTAATGCTGGCGTTTCTTCTCGCGATTCGGTGGACCATGCAGCTCTTGCTGACATACAATCTGGTTGCCCGCCGTTTAACGAATTGTTTATAACTTCGGCCAAGTGGTGGCAGTACACCACAGACCAAGACTTAAAGTTCGAAGCCAAAATATACAATCACAGCAATATGCCGGTTCAAGGTGGAACTGCCCGTTTGAAAATTACTCCGCCGCCCGGGGCTCCTCCTGTGTTTATGCCACAGGAAATATCCTTGCCGATGATACTGCCGGGCGCTACAAAAAAAGTAATGTTGCCATCCGGGTACAAGATAACCAGCCCCGGGTCGTATACGGTGAGTTTTTGTATTATTGATATTATTACCGTTGATGAAGTGGATCCTGATGACTCCAAAAACTGTATCAAGGGTAAATTAAATGTAGGCACCCCGGCTGCGGGTACGGATATCATTGCCGATAAATTTATCATAAATTCCAGTCTTAAAAATGGTTCTGCCAAAATCAAAACGCAGATCCGAGCCAAAAACCAGGGCGTGTCTGATGCGGCAAGCGTGAGTTTTAAATACAAAATAGATACGAACGAAGTGCTCCCGGCGCCATTTCCTGCGCCGATCGGAGCTGGTAAAAAGAGAAACACGCGAGCCACCTGGAGAGCTGATGGAGTGGATGCTGGTAAGCACAACTATTCGCTATGCATAGACTCTCCGAGTACTATCGTAGAGTCTGATGAAGCCAACAACTGCGGAAATGGTTTTATAATGCTCGTAGAGACGGCGCAAGATCCTCGATCGGTAGTCACTCAATTTACTCAAACTCTTTCCAAAGGCGCTCGGAGCGTGGCGGTATCCAATGTTCAAAGTTTTCTGTCAGAAGAATTACATTTTGACGAAACGCCTACCGGATACTTTGGAGCAGTAACCGAGACTAGCGTACGCGGATTTCAGGAGGAAAATAACTTACCAGCAACAGGTGTATGGGACAGCACGACGCGCGCGCTCGCAAATGAGATCGAAGGATTTGCTGATCCTGTAACACCTACACCGTTGCCGCCCCCTCCACCAAGCGTTGTAAATCCACCACCTCCCGCAGTCGTTCTCCCGCCCGCGGCAATCTTACCCCCGCCTCCCATTGTAGTTTCGCCCCCTCCACCTGCAACTGTTGTAGCCCCACCCCCCGTGCCTATCGTGGTACCACCTCCAGTGCCAAGCCCTACAACTTCGCAAGTCGTGTGCCCCAAGGTTCCTATCACGCTCGATATCCGCCGCGGTTCGTATACCTTTAATGACAAAAACAGTGGCGGCCAGATAAGTTCGCTCCAAGAATTTTTGTGGCAGTATCGCGACGCGTATATATGGAATTTGAAAGCTATCGAGAAGCAAAGAACATTTGTCACGGGTATTTACGGCTCGCAGACAGAAAATACTGTTGAGTTTTTCCAACAGCAATTTGGTATCGCCAAAAAAGGCGATGAAGAGTTCGGTAGAGTGTATCAAAAAACACGCGATGAAATTTTGCGTCAATGCGGCGCGCTCGCGGTGTTGCCCGATACATCAGGGCCTAGCGAAGATGTAGAGACTTCATGGGGTTTTGCTGATATTTGGTCCGCACTTTCGGGCCTCTTTGACTAGTAAGCTGAGACCCTGTAAAGCCCCGTTGACTCTAGCGGGGCTTTTTGGTACAGTATTTGCACAGCCGTAGACGATAGGCGTCATAGTTATAAGACCTATTGAGGTGTGAGACATGCGGCTTTTGGTCGTATTTTTTATTTCTTACTAGAACAGGTATGCCAATTACACGAGTTAAAAAAGAATCAATCGTAGGTGATTTGCAGGACAAGATCGGCAAATCAAAAGCAGTGCTTTTTGCGCGCTTTCACGGCCTTTCAGTTGCCAAGGTGACGGGTTTGCGCCGCGCATTCCGCAAGGAAGACGCTGACTATACGGTTGCCAAAAAGACCCTGATCCGCGTCGCATTTCGCGAGTCAGGCAAGGATCTCTCTATGGATTTGCCAGGTGAGGTCGCGGTTGTCTCAGGATACGGAGATGAGCTCTCAATCTTTCGGACAGCTTCTACTTTTGCAAAAAAGGAAAAAGATGCCTTTGAGATCGTTGGCGGATATTTTGAAGGTCAGTTTGTTGACGCAAAAACCGCAAAGGCTCTCGGTGCAATCCCAGGACGCGAGGCGCTCTACTCACAGCTCATGAGTGTTATCCTCGGCAACACGAGAAAATTGGTTTTCGTGCTTGACCAATTAGCAAAGAAAAAGTCGTAATACTAACTTAAACAAAAACTATTATGTCAGATAAATTCAATGATATCATCGAGAAAGTTGAAAAACTCTCGGTACTCGAGCTCTCAGAGCTTGTAAAAGCAATGGAAGAAAAATTTGGAGTATCGGCAGCAATGCCAACCGCAGTAGCCGCCGCAGGTAGCGAGGGTGGCGCTGAAGAAAAATTAGCATTCAATGTTGAACTTAAGACTACCGGTGATCAGAAAATTCAGGTCATCAAGGTGCTCCGTGAAGCATTGGGCCTTGGCCTCAAAGAAGCAAAAGACATCGCTGATGCAGCTCCTAAAGTTGTCAAAGAAGGCATGTCAAAGAAAGACGCTGAAGATCTCAAGGCAAAGCTTGAGGGTGCAGGCGCTACCGCTGAGCTCAAATAACGCATATGCACAAAGGTGATACGCTCGTAAAACTCTTCGGATCGGAGGCCAAGGTTCGGCTCTTACGCCTCTTTTTAGTCAATCCGACCGAAGTATTTGATACCAAAACGATTAGTATTCGTATTCATATGAAGCCCGCTGCATTTTCAAAAGAAGTGCGTGCGCTTCTCGATATGGGATATATTCGCCGCGGTACCCGCGTCATCACTAGTGCAGACGATCGCGCGCGAGGACCCCGTCGCAAGAAATTGCATGGATTTGTCCTCGCGCGCGATTTTGCGTATTTACAAGAACTCTCAGCATTGTTGGTCTCGCAGACACCAGCTGTGCGTGAGCAACTTGCCGCAGGTATCAGAGGTGCGGGCAAAGTATCACTTATCGTGATCACGGGTACATTGCTCAATACGGAGCGCCGTATGGTTGATCTTTTTATCGTAGGTGACAAGCTCAAGAAGCCAAAGATTGAAAAAGCGCTCAAAGCGCTTGAGGCAGAAATCGGCAAAGAGATTATGTATGCCATGATGACCACGACCGAATTTCGATACCGCTATGGTATGTACGACCGATTTCTCAAAGACCTTTTTGATAATACGCACGAAATCGTGCTCGACAAACTCGATCGTAACCAAGAGGGCAGTATTCCCCTCAACATTTTGCCATCATAATATTATAGTTATCGGAGGAGGGGGCGGTTAGTTTAATGGTAAAACATTCGATTCACATTCGAAAGAGCATAGGTTCGATTCCTATACTGCCCACCAAAACAGAACTCAAGTCGGCTGATTCCCCACCCGCATTCATTTCCCAGACCCCTTTCTGCGGGCGGGATTTGCTTTCAGATTTTTTCGGCGGGTTAAAATCCAAAATAAATCAAACCCAAAATTGTCTCGGGCATTATACTATTTTTGATCGCCCGTGACCAAAGGGGTCTATCCTCGGCATCCGCCTCGGACATTTCCGCTAGGGCTACTCGCGCCTAGATGTC
>JBBTSE010000010.1 GCA_038064855.1 Patescibacteria group bacterium | reverse complement strand
GCATCCTGACAGATTGGCGCGGAATTCTGTGGAGGGTGGAGGGATTATCCATTTTGTAGATCGCGGCTTGATTAAATCTCTTAAATTCCCCACTTTTTGGTTTGAACCAACACCGCAAGGTTTGTTTATGCTTCAAATTGCTTTCGGACAAAGTAAGTATTATGTAGACAGTTTGCGAGAGAATGTGAAACGTGGACTACGGCAAAAAATCAGAAATGGCGTGTGGCCAGGCTGGGCTCCAGTGGGTTATCTCAATAACCCCAAAACGAGAATGGTTGATGTCGATCCTGACAAAGCCCCAAAAATAAGAAAACTTTTTGAGATGTACGCCACCGGAAACCACACACTTTTATCTCTCGCAAATTGGTGCAACGCGAACAAGCTAACAGGCAACACCGGAGCGTCAATATCAATAGGTGATGTTCATCGAATTCTTCAAAACATTTTCTACACTGGCCTCATGAAATGGAAAGGAGAGATTTTTGAAGGAATTCACAAGCCAATCGTCACAAAGAAACTTTTTGATGATGTCCGAAGTGTGATGAAAGAGAGAAGTAAACCACACCAAGAAAAGAAACACCACTTCGCTTTTCTTGGTTTTATGAAATGTGCTTGTTGCGGTGGAGCTATCACTGCCGAGCTACAGAAAGGCCACCACTATTATCGTTGCACAAAGAAAATGGGACCGTGCCAAGAAAGGCGATATCTTCGAGAAGAAAACTTGCTGGAACAGATCAAAATCTTCCTCCAAAAAGTTTCTTTGTCGAGCCAAGACACCGAGAAAGTTTTGTTTGAGTTAAACAAAGACGAGAACCAAGCGCAAGAGCAAGCACGAGTTACTGTTCAAAATCTTAAAGATAAGATTGGAGTAATTGAAGCAAGGCTCGAGAAATTACTTGATGGCTATCTTAACGAATCCATTACCATTGAAGAATATCGTCCGCGCAAAGAAAAGCTACTTGCCAAGAAAATCGAGCTTGGTGAAAAAATCGGGGATTTTGAACAAAAAGGACTGTCTTGGCTCGAACCGGCTCGTGAGTTCGTTTTGTCCTTAAATCAAGCCGCAAAATTGACGGAAACCGAAAACAAGCCCGAAATGACAACATTTCTTAAAAACATCGGCTCGAACCATATTTTGCAAAACCGCCGATTGCACTTTTCCCCACGCCCGCCGTACGATTTGGTCGCCGCCGCAGGCGGCGAGGGGTCTGCCGGTTTGACTTTTGTGAATTGGTTGCGGGGGTCGGATTTGAACCGACGACCTCAAGGTTATGAGCCTTGCGAGCTACCAGGCTGCTCCACCCCGCGCAACTAGTATAGGCGAAAAAGTATGATCAGGCAATCGCCTCTTCAAATCGCTTGGCGATCGCGAGCAATTCATAATCAGCAAAGCGCTTACCAACAAGCTGCAACCCTACGGGCAAATTATCGCTCTTGCCTACCGGCAGTGAGAGTGCAGGGAGACCCGCCAAGTTCGCAGGTACCGTGTAGATATCTTCCAAATACATCGCGAGTGGATCTGCTGTCTTTGAGCCAAGCTTAAATGCTACTGACGGCGTCGTGGGCATAGCGATTGCATCCACACTGCGAAACGCATCATCAAACGCTTTTGAGATAAGCGTGCGTACGCGCTGTGCCTGCAAATAGTATGCGTCGTAATATCCATGCGAAAGTACATAGGTACCGATGGCAATGCGGAGTTTTACTTCAGGCCCGAAACCTGCGGCCTTGGTCTTGCTGTATACATCAAAAAGAGTTTTTGCATCTGCGCGGTCCCCGTAACGCATACCATCAAAACGCGCGAGGTTACTCGAAACCTCGGCGGGCATGATAATGTAATAACACGCAAGCGCGTATGACAAATCTTTGAGCGATACGGGCACAAATTTAAAATTGGCACCTTCTGCTTTTTTAAACGAATCTCTGATCACCTTCTCAATTTTTGGATCAAGACCATCTTTCATAAAGTCTTCAGGCACACCCAATACATATTCTTTTTTGTCTCGTACTTCTTCGTGTATTTCTTGCGAAGTCATATCAAGCGGATCTTTGCCTTCAATCGCACGAAAAAGAATTTCGGCATCTTCTATCGAAGTCGCAAATGGGCCGATCTGATCAAGGCTCGACGCCATAGCGATAAGCCCCGAACGCGATACGCGGCCGTAGCTTGGCTTAAATCCAACAACACCACAAAACGACGCGGGTTGCCTAATAGACCCGCCTGTATCAGATCCGAGCGCTATTGGCACCATGTCAGACGCCACCGCGACAGCCGAACCGCCCGAAGAACCACCCGGCACGCGCGAAGTATCATGGGGATTTTTGGTCGGGCCAAATGAAGAATTCTCCGTAGAGCCGCCCATAGCGAACTCGTCAAGATTTGTCTTACCAACGATAATTGCGCCCGCACTACGCAAACGCTCCACTACAAACGCATCATACGACGCGATATATGATTTGAGAATTTGTGAGGCAGCGGTAGTGGGTGTGCCCTTTACCAAAATATTATCTTTGAGCGCGATGCCGATACCTTCGAGTACGCCAAGCTTCTCGCCTGCCGCAATCTTTGCATCGATGCGGCCTGCCTCACGCTCGGCGCTAGCGATATGCACATCAAGAAACGCGTGAAGCGTAGGATCACGCTCACCAATACGCGCCAAAGATTCGCCGATATGTTCGGCGACTGATTTTTTCTTTGAGGTAAACGCTTCGTGGAGCGCGCGAATCTGTGAGGTCATAATTAATCTCCAAACACTTTCTTGGTCTTCAAATAATCACCTGAAGATTCGGGAAATTGATCTTTGAGCATCTGATTATCACTCGCGTCCTGCGACACCGCACTGTCCGCACGCAATTCTTCTACTGATGGCGCGAATGAAAGCGTGGGTGGAAGCTCACCTAAAGGCGCCGATTTGAGTTTGTCGATATACGCCAAAATATCCGAAATCTCTTTGGGGAGCCGCTCGAGTTCTTCTGTGGTAGCCTCCACGCGCGCGAGCGCAAAAAGTTTTTTAACCTCTTCGAGCGTAATCATATATAAAGAAGACTAGCAGACTAACGCACCTTTTTCAAAAATTGATCTTCGATCAAAACCGTTACGCCGAGCTTTTGTGCTTTGTCATATTTTGACCCCGGTGATGCGCCCGCTACCACAAAGCTTGTTTTTTTTGATACGGTCTCTGATGGATCGCCTCCGAGCTGGCGCACCAATGCCTTGGCCTCATCTCTCGACATACTCGCAAGCTCGCCCGTAAATACAAATGAAAGACCCGTAAGCTTGCCGGGCTTTTTCTTTTGTGCGTGCGCCACATCAACACCGGCCCGCATCAAGCGCTCGATAAAACGCCTATTGTACGAATCTTTAAAATGATTGACGATACTTTCTGCTACTACCTCGCCGATATTTTTGATCCCGACAATATCATCATACGAAGCATGCGCGACTGCATCCAATGAACCGAAGTGTTCCGCCAAATCAATCGCCGTCTCCTCGCCTACATGTAAGACTGAAAGTGCCACTAAAAATCGCGGGAGTGTGATACTCTTTGATTTTTTAATAGCGGTGATAAGGTTTGCCGCAGACTTCTCGCCAAAACGATCAAGCACTGCAATATCACCCTCGGTCAAATCAAAAAGATCGGCAGCGTCTTGTATCAATCCCTCATCGAGCAACGCATCGACAATCTTAGGGCCGAGGCCATCGATATCAAAAGCGTTTTTGCCCGCAAAATAATACATGCGCTCACGCGTTCGCGATGGGCATGAAATATTGGGGCAACGCGCGATCACCCCACCCTCATCTTTCTCTATCTTTGTGCCGCATACGGGGCATTTGGCTGGCATACGAAAGTTTTTTTCTTTGCCGGTGCGAAGTTCGGTAAGTACTTTACGCACATCGGGGATCACATCTCCCGCGCGACCTACGATCACCGAATCGCCGATTTTTACACCGAGCCTTTTGATCTCATCTTCGTTGTGAAGCGTCGCGCGACTCACGGTCACCCCTCCGACCCTCACGGGCTCGAGATGCGCTACGGGAGTAAGCGCCCCCGTACGCCCCACCTGTATGACAATATTTTCAATACGCGTGACGGCCTCGACGGGTGCGAATTTGTACGCGACAGCGCCGCGTGGCGTCTTGCCGATGATACCGAGCCGATCAAAAATATCAGACTCGCCTACCTGTACTACCACACCATCAATCTCATACGGGAATGCTTCGCGCTTTTCGATAATATGCCCATGAAAATCAAAGATCTCAGCAAGATTCTTACATGGCTTGGCATGAGGATCAGTCTTGAATCCCAGATCTTTGAGTGCCTGATGCTCTTGAGCATGTGTCGAGATGCCTAGTGCATCACGATCTTTTTTGGAAAAAATAATATCGTAGGCGACAAACTCTAGCTTGCGCGACGCTACCATGCGTGGATCAAGCTGACGCAATGAGCCCGCCGCTAAATTGCGTGAATTGGCATACAGTTTTTCTCCTCGCGCTTCTTGCTCCTTATTAATACGCATAAGCCCTTTTTTGGAGATAAGCGCTTCACCTCGAATCTCAACCTCGCGTAACTCAAGTATTTTTTTGGAAAACGCATGCGAGCTTTTGCCAAAAAGCTCAAGTCGCAGCGGAATCGATTCAATCGTTTTAATATTTTTAGTGATATCCTCACCTACCGTGCCGTCCCCGCGCGTAGCGCCTGCGACAAGCGCACCCTTTGTATAGACCAACGAAAGCGCCAAGCCGTCAAGTTTGAGCTCGGCAAAATAATGAAAATCGTGCCTGCCAGAAAATTTCTCGAGTCTGGCCTCCCATGCCTGCATGTCTTCGGGAGAGAACGCGTCTTCGAGCGAGAGCATACGCTCGCGGTGCGTCACTTTTTTAAACTTTTCGGACGGCTTACCCTCTACCCGCTGAGTTGGCGAGTCGGGAGTAATAAGCTCGGGATATTTTTGCTCAAGTGAAAAAAGCTCATGCTTGAGCGAGTCAAGCGCTTCTTCGGATATCTCAAGATTATTTTCTACATGGTACTGATACCGGTAGATATTTATGAGTTTCCGAAGTTTTTTTGTGCGTTCGTGAATATCATGTGGAATCATTGGCAATTATCCGCAGGATCAGAACTAATACATGCCTGTACAGAACGATTCACGGCAGTTCGAGTATCACACGAACTAAACCCATCAGCAACGGTGATTATGCGTGTCTGAGGAAATCCTGCTATCATCCGTCTTCTCGTGGTCACTGTCACGTCAGCACAAGTTTCATCTTTTTTTATAGTAAACTTAAATATATGGTCAGGACCCTCTACATTAGGGCCGGGCGGCAACGCAGCGTCTCCCGGGGCATTGTAGTCAACCCCGCGTATATTTGTAGGGGGCGATACTCGAATAGACGATGTTTTATACACTTGCTCATCAAAACATACTGGTATTTTCGCGTTATCTATGCAACCGCTCCCATCAAGAGGTCCGTCGCAAGGATTTGCGATATCCCAAAACCCATAATCCGAGGGTTCGCCGACATAATTTTGGTAATACAGTACGCATTCTTTGGCGGTATTGGCAGCATAAAAAGCCTTATGTGACTCGCGCGCAGCACGATTGATCTGTAGCTGCACAAACACAATATAAAAAATACCTAGAGATATAGAAAGGCTCGCGGTCAAAAATAAAACGGCTAACAACAGCGTCACGCCTCTCCGGTCGTCTGGTACTGTGTAAAAAAAATTAATAGGCATTGATGCGTAGCGGAGTTACACTGGTTTGTAAATTGAGGGTTACCGCATTGGGTGTATCTTTCTGTGCGACGCCCTCAAGCACAATAGTAACATGTGCTTGTATATCATCCGAGTAAGGGTTGGCGGCCCGGAGCGCGAAATTTAATTTTTCGATACTGACTTCGGGTCCTGTAATCGCGTGTGCAAGAGGATCACCAATAATCTGCCTCATAATTCTACCGGTATCAAGTGTATACCGAACCGTCTCACCCGTACCAATCTTTGCCTCAAAACAGCTAGCACCGCATAAATCTGAGTAAAAAGCGCCATCGCCGGTGCGTATTTCTCTCGACATGAGCTCCATGGCAAAACGCATATTGTCTTGATTTGATTGTACACTAGCAACGCGCTTTTCTGCCGAGGTCAGAATAAACAACGAACCAACTGCTAGCATCGCAACAACGGTAAAAAGACCCACGGCGACGATGATTTCAATAAGACTAAATCCCTGATTGCGCATATTACAGAGCTCCATTGGGGGTGAGTATATCTTTGACTTCGACCGACTTATCTACAAGCTTCTCACGCCATTCCACCCGAGAGACTACCTCCCAATCATGAAGATTATAAAGATTATAAACGGGATCCCTCAGAGTAGCCCTTTCAATCACCTTGATATGTCTTTTAAATATCGTATCAGGACCAGAACTATATTGATAAAAGCCAGCAGAATCGAGTTGGAGATATGGGCAAACACCCAACGGACATTGAGTAAAGGTCAGAGAACCGCTCGCGTCACCACGAGGATCAGTAACATAACAATCAAACGGCGAATCGCATCCTCCTGTGCCTGTTATGCCTTTCATGAATTCTCTATTTGGATTATCAGGAGGAGCATTAGCTGTGTCATAGCACGCGGGATCTCGATAGCAACGAATATAGTTTGAGTCGCGCTTACTCCGCACAAGTTCTGCGCCTTCTTGTGCAAGATTCGCAGCGATCAATTGATGACGGAAAAGAGTAATAGCGCCAATATTCTGCTGGGCAAGATTCATAGAGCCTACAATGCCCGCCAACAACACATAGATAGCAACAATAGTCTCGAGAAGTGTAAAACTGCGCTGATACTTCATAGTATTGAGATTTGCCCAGTACGGTATACCTCGACTTTTTTAACTTGTGATGGATCGTGACCCTGTGGACGAGAAATGGTGATAGTGAAAGGTCCATAGCTCCCCCCGCTACAGCCAGCGATACTGCTAGGGCCCGCAATACAAACCGCGCCTTGATCTGATATCACTACGATAGGATCAGGGCGGCGATAAAATACATGGAAACCAGCATACGATGTCCCTCCCACATCAATTCCGGTGATCTTAATATTATTTGTAAATGTAATTCTTTTTATGCACTCGCCAGTGCACACAAGCGGATCGGGAGTATCATACTTTAAATCGCCGTCCAAATCACTAAAAATAACATAGCCACCATTGATATCTGTTGTCGAGGTTTGCTCAACAAAAACACCATAGTTATCAGGGATGGTACCGTCAGTCAAGGGAGTGACAGCAATCGCTCGTGCTTGTGCCTCGCGAAGTGCGATGGTGAGCTCACGCGCGGAACGATTGAGATGCACTGTTTGGTTGAACTGCGGGAAATTGAAAAATACTACTGCTGATATAAGTGAGATGATACCAATAGAGACAATGAGCTCGATGAGAGTAAATGCGCGTGTGCGATTCATATCACTAAATGGTGGGGACAAAAAAACTAGTAAGCCACGCCATAGCCGAAGAATTCATACAGAAAAAGACAATATAGGTGCCGAGCGCCAAAAAGGGCGCAAATGGAATCTCTGATTTGCGACCCATTCGCTTGCTCACCAAAAGCGCTACTCCTATGATGGCACCTGACCAAAAGGCTGCGAGAAGCGCGTATACAATATTGGGGAACCCTAAAAAAAGACCGATGGGAAAGGCAATCTTGGCGTCGCCAAAGCCCATCCACTCCCCTTTTGAAATAAACCAAATACCCGCAAAAAATGTGAAGGCGCCAAGGCCCGCGGCGATATCATAAAACAAAAAACCATCACCGATATAAAACGGATGCTGCTGCCACACAATAGACCCTTCGAGCAGCACCGCTGATATGACCAACAACAGACTCAGCTGATCGGGAATAATTTTGTGACGCAAATCATATACCGATGCAGCAAGTAGTATCAAAAGAAATTTTACAACCAATATATATTGCGCAATCCGCATGAGTTCTTGAGGAATGCTCGTACCAAACATCGTGTAGGCTGCCCCTACGGTAAGAAAAGCCGCGGCGAGCTCGACGAGTGGATATTGGATAGATATGCCACTACCGCACGAACGACACCTGCCACGGATAGCCATATAGCTCGCGATAGGCACCATGTCGTGCCATTCAAGCCTGCGAAGGCACGAGAAACAGCGTGACCTGCCACGCAAATTTTCACCCGTATTGAGACGCAAGATAACTACATTGAGGAAACTTCCCAACGCAAGCCCGATGATGAAAAGAAAAAGAAGAAACATACACTAACCTATGAAGAGGGGCAAGCGCCATTTGTAGCATTGCCTGTTACTATTTTAGCAGATCCTTCAGAATCAACACACCAGTTATCACCTTCTATGAGTGGCGACTCCACCGACCATAGGGTGGCCTTTGCGCTAGATGTAGTATCGGTAGTGCATCGCACCGTATTAGCACGATTTGCGTCTTCAGCGGCGTCAATCATACCCCCGATAAGTGAGTCGAGCTTAAACATGGTATCAGTGTCCGCCGGATTAAAACAATCAGTAGGTATCGCAAGCCCATCGCCATAATGGCCATTATTAGTATGGAAAATGCCTGCCTGTGTGCGTATGTTGCCCAAATTATCTTTGACCGCAGTATCAAAAGCTCTATTGCGCGCATTGGTGAGCGCTGCAAGTACGATACCTGTGATCATACCTATGATTGCGGTGACAACAAGAAGCTCGATGAGCGTAAACCCCATTTGATTTTTACTTGCACAGCGGAGATTACTTCTTGATTGGTGAGATGCCAAGGTCTTTACAAATTTTAACCGCCAAAAAGTCGTTGATTTCACTGTGGCGAGGCACTGTAGAGGTGCGTTCAGTTCTTGGATTATAAAAAAGAGTATGCTTATTGCCTTCGCGCAGTAAAAGACAGTCGTGTGTTTTGAGATACTTTAGGAGCTGTGTGCGCTTCACAGTTATACAGATAAAGTGACATTGATAGGTTCCCGCTTGAAATCATATCTGCTTTTTGCAAGTCCGCGGTTGGCTTCTATAATCATTTGTAATGCTTCTTTTAAATTGTCTTTCACTTCTTTCATGGTACGCCCTTGAGTATTGACCCCCGGAATCTCCTCGACCCATGCCAAAAACCAACCGCCTCGTTTTTGGTAAACGGCTGTAAATTCTCTTTTTATGATTTCTTTCGCCATACATGCATGGTACTTCATACAAAAACACTGTCAAATATATAGTACAAGGGCAAGCCCGTGCACAGAAAGAAGCTTCTCTGTAAAAGCAAAAACCGCCCGAGGGCGGTTTTTGTGAGAAAACAGAGTCACTACAATAACTAAAGACTACGGACATTTAGCTGGTGCTGCACCGCCAGCGAGGGCGGGAGCTGCCGCGTTATAAAGCTTAGAAGCACCGGTGCTATCAACGCACCAGTTATCATTGGCTACGCCTGCCTTAAGTGGAACAGCAACTGCCCAGCTAGTAACATTGGTAGCACCAAGAACAGCGCCGCCCGCAGCACAAGTTGCGTCCCATGTGGCAACGCCGCTATAAGCACCCTCCGCTGCGACAACACCATTATTGATACTAGGAACTGCCACCGGATCAAAAACCGTGAGGAGCGTGCCGCAAGCGCCAGCTGTTTTTGCTGAAGCAAATGAGGTACCTCCGTAACCGTTATTGCTATCGTAATACAGCTCCGCCTGAGTACGAATACCCGCCAAGTTGCCTTTGACAGCCGCGTCAGCGCCCTTGTTACGAGCAGTGTTGAGTGCGGCGAGCACGATACCTGCAAGTACACCGATAATGGCAATAACCACCAAAAGTTCAATGAGTGTAAAACCTTTTTTTATTTGTCTTTTCATTATATTTTTAAGATTTTTTTGTAATAATAAACCTTTACATTATGAAGAATAATCGACCCGTCCTACCCACGCAGGACAGAACCTAAATGTAGTATACCAAAGACGCCATAAAACAAACGCTTTTCTGTGGATAACGAGCTAAAAGGCCTGTGTAAGATTGTAAATTGGCAACAGTACGGAGGCCACGATAAGCCCAATACCAAGACCTAAAATAACAATCAAAACTGGCTCGATGAGCGCCACGAGGTTATCCACCAAGCTTTCCACCTCACGGGAGTAAAAACGGGCGATAGATTTGAGAAGTTGGTCAAGCTTACCCGTCTCCTCGCCAATACGCATCATTTGAGTTAAGAGTGGCGGAATCTCCGCATGCCTATCAAACGCATCGGCGATCGTACTGCCTGCGCGCACTGCCTCGATTGATTCAAGGATGATCCCCTTGTAAATCTCGTTGCCTACTACATCTGCAGTGATTTGCAACGCGCGTACAATAGGCACACCTCCGGTGATAAGTGTCTGGAGATTATCTGACAAGCGCGCTAAATAAAACTTTTGGAAAAGCGGCCCTACGATGGGTATAGCAAGCTGTGTGCGACTCCACGCGCGCTTGCCCTCTGGCGTCTGGATGTATCGAAAGAGAAAAAACCCGCTACCGAGCACAAGTAACGCGAGAAACACGCCGTAGTTACGCAAAAAATCGCTCGTACCGATAACAATTCTTGTATAGATAGGCAAGTCTTGCCCCGCTTCAAGAATGATGGCGGTAAGTTTTGGGATAACGACAGTCAAGAGTAAAATAACTACGCCAAAAAACGCAGTCAAGATAAACGCCGGGTAGATAAGCGCATTGCGTGTCTTGGTGACGAGCGCGTAGGTTCGTTCAAGGTAATCGGCAAGATAGTTGAAAACATCATCGAGTTTACCTGACTCTTCACCCGAACGCACCATGTTTACAAAAAAGTTTGAAAATACCGCAGGATGCTTGCCCATCGCTTGCGACATGCTCATACCACCCTGCACATCATCGAGTACTTCGACCAAATGCGCGCGCAGGGGACCGGAGGTTGACTGACCGATGAGTGTACGAAATGTCTGCACGACCGGCACCTTTGCTTCAAAGAGAGTCGAGAGTTGGCGTGAGAGGAGCATGATATCGCGCTGTTTTGGCTTACCAAAGCGTCCCATGACGCGCATAAGAAATGGTGTTGGAGGAGTGGTAGGGCGTACCGAAAGAACGACAAGATTTTGCCGCTGTAAAGCTTGTACTGCGCCGTCGATAGACGGCGCCTCAATACTGCCCGAGCGAGCCAGACCTTCGTGGGTACGAGCTTGGTAACTAAACAGCATATATTATTGGTTGAGCACGCGAAGCTCGCTTGGGTTGAGCGAATACCCTATAGCGCTCTCCATCGTGATCTCCCCTCTTCGTAAAAGCTCCATAAGTGATCGATTAAGACTTACCATACCTTCTTGTGAGCTTGTCTCGATAACCAAATCAATCTCGTGGGTGCGATTTTCGCGGATAAGGTTGCGCACAGCCGTATTGGCGATCAAAAGCTCATAGGCAGGGATGAGACCGCCAGAGATACGCGGGATAAGGCGCTGTGAGAAAATACCGAGCAAGGTGCCCGCGAGCTGTGCGCGGATTTGCGATTGCTGGTTACCAGGAAAACTGTCGATGATACGATCGATGGTTTGAGCGGCGTTGTTGGTATGGAGCGTTGAGAGTACGAGATGACCGGTCTCGGCGGCGGTGACGGCGGCAGAAATCGTCTCATGGTCACGCATTTCTCCGAGCATGAGCACATTGATGTCTTGGCGAAACACAGAGCGCAAGGCTCCCGTAAAATCAAGCGTATCGGCGCGAATCTCGCGCTGGTCGATAATCGAACGGTCAGAGGTAAATAAGTATTCGATAGGATCTTCGATAGTCACCATATGCTCGGCTCGTTCGTGGTTTATCATGTCAAAGAGTGCCGCGAGTGTGGTCGTCTTCCCGTGCCCCGTAGGACCTACGACGAGAAAAAATCCTTGCTCTTTGCGAGCAAAATCTTTGAGTTGTGGGGGAATGTTGAGCTCTTCGAGCGCGCGGATTTTGACGGGTACCAAGCGCATCGCACACCCCATAAAACTGCGCTGGAAAAAGACATTGACACGAAAACGAGCGCGCCCCTTGTGCTCAAAGGAGAAATCGAGCTCTTTATTTTTTATATATTCTGCCATGCGGTCCTTGGGAATCGTCGCGGTCAAAAGACCTTCCATGATATCGGGTGTGATGATATATTTTTTGGTCAGCGGGATAAGCGCCCCCTGCACGCGAATGGTGGGATATCTACTCACTGACAAATGCAAATCCGATGCTCCCTCGCGGAGCACGGTTGTCACTAGATCCTCGAGTTCTTTTTCAAAATCCATGTGAAGTTATTTTTTGCCTAGATGTTGCTTTACTTTTTCAACCACTTCGCGCGGGGTAAAGTGCGCTTTGATGACATAATCTTGTGCGCCGAGCGCGAGCCCGCGTTCGATATCTTCTTTCTGACCAAGATTGGAAAGTATGATGATAGTTGATTTGTCGGCGATGTGTTCTTTTTTGATGCGTGTAAGCACCTCGAAACCATCAAGTGCTGGCATAACAATATCGAGCAAGATGACATCGTACGCCCCCTTCTTGAGCTTATCGAGGGCATCCGTGCCTGATGAGGCAATGTCAATCATGAAACCCTCTTCTTTAAATTTTACTGAATACATATCCAGCAAAAAATCATCGTCGTCGACAAGAAGAATTTTTATCGCTTCAGTTGTCATAGTATCTTTATTATACAACCACCTCGAAAAGCTCTTCAAGGCCAATCGTGCCGCTAAAAACTTTAAGGATACCATCTTGCCTCATGGTGAGCATATTTTGGCGCTTTGCTTCTTCAGCGATCTTGTACTCCGAAGGCTCGTGCAAAATGACCTTTTCAAGATCCGGCGTCATCATGAGGGTCTCTACAACCGCGATTCGACCGCGCATACCCTTGGGGCACGACGGCGAAGGAAGCGCCTCATACACCGTGGTTGGTAGCTTGACCTGCGCACGCAGGACATCAGGCATGCTGGCGATTTCTTTCTCCATATTTTCTTTGAGCTTACCAGAAACGGGAATCTCTTTGCGCGATTCTGAGCAAAGTTTACGCACCAAGCGTTGACCCATGGCGAGCGCGAGCACTGATGGAATTAAAAATGGGTCAACACCCATATCAATGAGCCGCGGGACAACGCCGATAGCATCATTGGTGTGGAGCGTCGAGAGTACGAGGTGGCCGGTGAGCGCGGCGTGTACCGCGAGTAGCGCAGTCTCCTTATCACGAATCTCACCTACCATGATGACATCGGGATCTTGACGGAGAACGCTCCGCAGACCAGAGGCAAAAGTATAATCAATCTCGGGGCGCACCTGTGACTGATTGAGTCCTTCCATATAATACTCGATAGGATCTTCCAAGCTTACAATGTTGCGTTTCTCATCATTGAGTACTTTGAGCATTGCATAGAGTGTCGTTGACTTACCCGAGCCCGTAGGACCGGTAATTAAAATCATACCGAAGGGACGCTTGAGTGCTTCGTGGATTCTTTTGAGATTGTCGCCATCGATGCCAAGCTCTTCAAAGCTTTTGATACCGATATCAGGATCAAGGATACGAAGCGCTACCTTCTCGCCGTAGTAGGTAGGAAATGTTGAGACACGGAAATCTACATCACGACGATCAACATGCACGCGAAAGCGCCCATCCTGTGGTTTGCGTTTCTCGTCAATCTTCATGTTCGTCATGATTTTGACACGCGAGATGATCGCCTCGTGTACATTCATCGGCAAAATAATGCTCGTATATAATACGCCATCAACACGAAACCGCACGCGAAGCTTGTCAGCTGACGGTTCAATATGCACATCGGACGCCTTACCTTCAACCGCATGACGCAAGATAACACTCACCATCTTGGTGATAGGCGCGTCCTCTGCGATAGTAGTCTCCTCTTTGGTGCGAGCGTTTTCCTTGCCCGGCAAATCGATAAGCGTGTCACCCAGCGTCGCAATCGCCTTTGATACCTCGCCCCCAATACCCTGGTATTCCTTTAAAATCGCCTGAAAATCAGATCGCGCGATAAGAAAAATCTTAAACGGCATATCAAGATTTGACGAGATAAACTGCAACGCTTCGCGCGCCTCCAGACTGTCGGGCGCTATCATACCTACTTCAAGCACGCCGTCTTCAAACCCTACCGGCACCATCTGATAGTGGCGCGCAGATTCTTCGGGCAAATATTTCAACACATCAAAAGGTATTTTGGCGCCATCAAGACGCCTGACCGGCACACCGAGTAAGTCAGATTTTGCCTCCAAAATAGCGCCTTCGGGTACGCCGAGTTCAATGAGCACCACTTCGAGTTCTTTACCTGCCGCGCGAGCGTCATTGCGCGCCTTGCGGGCAAGAGCCTCGTCAATAACTCCTTTGGCGACCAGAAGATCGAGAATCGAGCGCATAGTAATTTAGCGCCTGATGCGAACTGTACTGCCCGCCGGCGGAGGAGGTGACCCTCCGACTCCTGGGGTTGACGGTTTAGGACCAGTCCCTGGCACCTCCCAAAGCTCAAAGACTCTCCCCGGACGCGGAAATGCTTCTGGAATGATGATAACAGGCTCGACGAGAGTCTTGAATTTTGCATCATTGAAAAATTCGGTATCAAAAGAGACATCAGCAATGGAATTATAAATAGTGAGTGCGTCTTGAACACCTTGCGCCTCCTTTGGCAGCGCACCCTTTTCTTCCTGCCCTAGCGGCTTTACGCCCGCAGCCTCTTCGGTTCTGACAACGGGAGCGTTGTCTCCGACACCTTGGGTAAAATAGCGATATGTCATAAAAGTAGCTATGATGACGACGACGATACCCACACCCAAAAAGATCATCTGTTTGTTGTTACCCCCCGAACGACCGTTATAAAAATTACCACTATTGATTCCCGGCATAGTAAAACTTACCTTGTAATGAAAGTGCGTAAAACGACTTTGGTTCAGTTGCATCCTGCGCACGGGTAATTTTCAAGATATCCACATCCATCAACCGCAAGTTTGATTCTATTTTAGTCAAAAGTTGGCGTATACTGCCATACGGACCGACAAGCGTTATATCAAATGAAAGCGCTTTTTGAGCTTGTTTGTCAGCCGCCTTACCACCAAGATCCGTCACATTAATAGTCTTTGCCCTGAGGCCCGATTCTTTGACGATATCATTGAGAAATACATAGAGATCTTCCGACGCCACCTGTGCAGGCACGAGAAGACCCAACCGGCGAATATCCTTTTCACTCACATTGGCGAGCCGATCAAGATATTTGATACGATCTTCTTTTGTACGCTCTGCATTTTCAAGAATCGTTTGCATTTTTCCAATATCATCCCACTGCTGACGCACTTCGGTGACTAGCGGAAAAGCAAAAAACTGAATTGACATCAGGGCGCCTACAAAAATAAAAATGACAAGGATTCCTTTCATAGATCCTCCTCGGATGAACCTCCTTGGGGAGGCGGGGGTGGTAAAACGATATCATCTTCGGTACTGACGGGAGCCGCACCTGGTCTCGTGCGTAAATATTCTGGTGTGAGTATTACATCAACAGCAAAATCAATCGCTCCACGATCGGTCAGCGTTGGGGGCTTGAACGAGTATGATTTCACGATACTTTTAAGCTCGGGGTTGCGATAATATTTGACCTGCTGGGCAAACTGGAGATACCCTTCGGCGGTGAGTTCCATCTTTACACTTTCTTTTGCGAAATCAAATGAGCGAATTTTGATCGAGTCGAGGGTGTGGCGTTCAGCAAAAATAAATGCTTGGGAAGAATATACATGACCATCAAGAACCTTCTTGGCGATAGCGATACGATCCTGAATACTCTTGATATTTTTGAGAGACGCAAGCTCAGTCTCATCTTGTAGCTCTTTGAGCTTTTCTACCACTTTTGTTTTTTGCTGTTCGTTAGATTTTTTGAGCAAAAACAGACCGCCTGTAAAGGCAAGTGCCAATACCGCGACAACAATAGCAAGAACACTAAAAAGCCCAAGACCCTGTCGGGGTACTGTGGTTGGAGGAGAGAGCTGTGAATGTGATATGAACTTTTGTTCTTCCATCGCCTACAAATAAGTATACACCCACTAATCCATTGCGCCGAGGGCTCGCAAGGTTAAACCTGTGGCTACGCTAAAACTTGGCGCAATACTCTTGAGTGTTGGCTGTAAAAATGCGGGATATACCAGCTGACCAAACGGATTTGAGAGCAACACTTCGATGCCGAGCTTCTCTACCGCATAATCCACAAGCCCCGGCATCAAACTCCCCCCTCCCACAAGTACCGCGTGATCAATCGGTAGCCCCGTGCGGCGCCGAAATGTCGTGCGCACACGGTCAGCCTCGTCAAAGATTGAATCAAGTAAAGGTGTGATAGTATGGCGGACGCCCGCGGCCTCGGGACGATTTGAGATGCCCACATCACGCTTGACCTGTTCGGCTCGCTTGAAATCAACGCCGAGTGACTGCGATATGGCGAGTGAAAAAGATTGCGATGCGCGATCTACATGATGCACCGCCTGCACAACGCCTTGGTTTACAATAGAAATCTTGCTTGAAAGAGCACCGATATCAAAAAGCAGGGTCGCGCCGCGCATACGCGAAGACAAGATGCGCGCCGCGCTAAATACCTCGATCTCAAACCCCAACGATTCTATCTTTGCCTGCGAAAGGATGCGTTTATATTTTTCAACAACATCTTTCTGTACGGCGGCGAGCAATATCTTGATAGTATGCGAGCTGTCGCCTTCTGCGGCAGGAATCCTCCACCAATCTACCATCACGTCAGAGAGTGGTATTGGGATATATCTGCGTGCTTCAAACTGGATAGCTTCTGCCAACTGCTGGTCATTGAGCTCTGGCATATCAATAGTAGTGATAAAGCTATAGCGAAGCGGTATAGAGATAATACCGCGGGTTGCGGTTGCCCCCGCCTCGCGCCTCAAGTCGACGAGCATCTCGGATACTTTTTCATCAGCCAAAAGAGTTGCGCGCCCTGCCTCACCCCCCGTATAGGCCGCAGTTGAAAGCTCGCCATAGGTTTCAAGCACCGCCTGTTCACGGTCTTTGCGGATTTGTATAATTTTGAGTGAAGACGCTCCTACATCGATACCAAGAACACTCCGATCCTTGGTAAAGGCTTTGAGAAATCCGAGCGGGTTGAATGAAGAGATACCTTTCATGTATTAAACCAAAAAGCGCGCCACGATATTGGCATAATCAAATGATATCATAAAAATAAGGCGATTCTGTGCGTAATGTTATCCACACAACGATGCAAATACTTTTTCCTCCCCGTTGCGGCGGGTGCGGGGCGCGTGGGGTGTGGATTTGTGATGCATGCGCCCTCGATATACGAGCATATAGCGAAAGTTGCTTTTTCTGCGAGACACGAGCTCCGTCTACTCGCGTCTGCGCGCCGTGCGCAAAGCGCTTTGCTATCGAGGCAATCGCATGGCCGTGGAGGTACAACCACGAAAAGACTCATAAAATCATCGGCGACTACAAATATAAAGGGCTTCGGGGTGCGGCCCCCGCACTCGCAAAGCATTTACAGCAAACAATTATTCAAAATCTATCAAAAGACGACTGGCATACACTACCAATACCCATACACAAATCAAAAGAACGCGAGCGCGGGTTCAATCAATCGTATCTGATAGCGCGCGAACTTGGCCTACCACTCATAGGCCGTGCACTGGTGCGTACGGTTGCAACACCACCTCAAGCCAGATCAGACTCGCGCAAAGCGCGATTTGAGAGCATCCGCGACGCTTTCGAGATAAAAAGACCTCAAGATATAGAAGGCAAGGCAATCTTACTCATCGATGATGTCGCCACCACCGGCGCCACCCTCTCGGAAGCCGCTCGCCTTCTCAAACGCCACGGTGCACGAAGAATTGCTGCCGCGGTGTTAGCACATGGGTAACTTTTTTATTAAAATGAACTCAAAATCTAGTTATTTAATTCTAAGAAGTCTAACTTATCTCCGACGATCTTCTCTACTCCATCCTGAGTAAGCTTACATGCCTCATCTGCAAAGGGGTTATCAAAATAAAAAGCTTTGCCTGAAAAAACATTTTTAGGCGTGGCCCAAAAGACCACGGCTCCAATATTTTGTATTTGAGAGTAAAGATTCCGATTTCTGATAGAGCTCCCTATCAACTCTCCTTCTCGAAAATGAAGTTGGGGCAACCCCTCCATTACAACTTCTGCCGACCATAAGTCTGTATCAAGCTCGACTATAAGTAGAGTTTTGTAGTTTGGATAATTAACTAGCTTTTCATTTGCTAATTTGAAATAGTCCTCTATTCTATTTGAAAGAGTCTCCAGATTTCCAGTTTTATTTTCAAGCGACCCTCCCTTCTCTCTCTTCAGCTCTACGGCAAGCTTATATTGATGATTAGCAAGATCTGCAGTTTTTGTGATTATAGACTCAGCATCACCGTCTACCCATCCTAATAGATTTTTATTCAATTTATCTAACCACCAAGAAACTCGCTCTTTTTCTTCCAATTTATCGTACATAAAATTCAAGTATACTTCGAATATCTGAAGTAGGTAGCTTTAATTGCTATAGTAATTATTCAATAGTTAAACGACATACATTAAGGCCATCTTTGCTTTTGCATCCGACGCCACATTCATAATCACCACGCTCTAGATTTGGATCGCCCTTTGCAGCGGCGGAATCTTCAACCCAATCGCGGCAAGCTTGAACCGAGCCTACATTCATACGACTTTCCCACTCGGCCAAATTATTGGCATCTGGATAATAGAAAGCATCCACCTTCTCCCACGGAGCACTGCTTCCCGACCAGAAGACACCAGCCAGAAACGAAGGAGCGGCAGAAAGTATCCAAACTATAAGCGCTATTTCTACGATCCACTTAATAGATGTTTTCATATTGTTTATATAATTGGCGGAGGCGGAAGGATTCGAACCTTCGAGGCGCTTTTGGCGCCTACCTCATTAGCAGTGAGGTGCTTTCGGCCACTCAGCCACGCCTCCATTCATCTATTTTGTAATAGCACTCTACCACATTTTCGCCTTCATTCAACCCGCTTGCATTACGGTCTTGCCGGCGCTACGCTCGTGGCAGAACCTCAACAGAAGGGAGACGCTATGAAAGCGCTCATGAGGATGTTCGTAGCAGTCGTGGCGGTGATGTTGGTAGGTGTGGCAGACGCGAAATCCCCTCCTGACTTCGAGCTCTTCAACATCAACAACCTCGATTCGGTACAAGAGGCAAAGCTCATCGGTCATGTCGAGACGCAGGCGCGCCTGATCTTTGGCGAGTACTTCTTGCGCGTCGAGCTCATGCCGCTCACGATCAAGCAAGAAGGCAAGGGCAAACTCCATCTGCCGGGACAGGCGCCCAAAGATGGCACCTTCGAAAGCTTGGTCGAAACGCGCGCCATCATGATCTTCTATGCGCCACTTCCCCCGCCGCGCGACCCGATGCCCGTGGGTATGGTACGCGAGAAGCTCTCGCAACCTTTCATCTGGCCTGATGGGCGTACCGCGCAAATGAAGTTCGGCCACAACAAACCCATGAACCCTGACGAGCTCGGCATGGTCAATCAGAACTCTCAATCTGCATCAGCTCCACAAGAATCGAAGATTGGGCTTCTGCCTATCTTCATCGAGCTCACACGCGAAGCGTCACGGCAAGCAGCCTAGACGCATACGGCTTCCCCGCCTCGGGGAAGCCGATTTTTCTTTTTATGAGTATCGTTCCTCTATCCACGGGTCGGCATGGTTGTGATATCCGCGTGTCTCCCAAAAGCCAGGCTCATCGTGATCGAGAAATTCGATGCCAGTCAAAAACTTTGCTGACTTCCAACCGTACAGTGTGGGTACAATCATACGCACAGGTCCCCCGTGCTCGGGTGGGATCTCTTTACCTTCTAACTCGTAGGCGATCAGCACATTCTTACCCAAAGCTTCTGCAAGCGGCACATTGGTCGTGTATTTATCATATGAATGAAAGATAACGGTTGTCGCCGTAGGTTTTGGTTTTACCAGCTGGCAAAAACGCGAAAACAACATACCTCCCCACGGAAGATCATAGCGCGACCAACGCGTGACACAATGAAAATCAAGCGTGCGCTCGTCATGGCCCAGTGTGCGGATTTCATCTAAAGAAAAATCACGCGTAGTCTCGGACAGACCCCTTACAAAAATCTTCCAGCTTGCGTACTCGTCATGCCGTGGGCGAATGCCAAGATCAAGTATCGGAAAGCCCTGTGTTAAAATCTGCCCCGGCGGCAAACGATCAGCATGACCTGCATCACGCTCACCCGTCGTTTTATGCTGGCTTGCTTGGCGCTCTTTAGCTTCAATATATTTTTCATTGTACTGCGGGTCGTCTGACATATGGGTATGCTAGCATCTTACCGCTTTGCTCTCCATCCATTTTTTGTACGCTCTATAAATCCTTCTGCGGCGAGCATCGCCAATATTGATGTTGCACGATCACGCCAACCCTCAAGATGCGGGTCGCGCGCCATATATGTTTTTATAGCGGCGAGTGTCGTGCTCTTACTCCTCGCTAGCACAAAATCCAAAAGCTTTGCGCGTGCATAGCGCTGTGAGCCTTCAAACTTTGATTGGCGCGTATAGTGTTTGCTTTTACGGTTTGGGTTTTCTATGCCTTTAAGCGCACCTGCACCATAATCCATCAGCGCCCAATACCATTCGCGTGCGTTTTTGCGCGGGATGGTTTTTTCTATGATAGGTAAAAGTTGCTTGTCACTTACCTCATCTTTGTCCGCAAAAAAATAATGGATATATATGCGTCTGATATTGGTCTCAATCACTACCTCGTGCGCATTCCACGCAAACACGCGCACCGCGCGCGCCGTATACGGGCCGATGCCGGGCAACGCTTTGAGAGCGCGGGCTTCGCGCGGTACCTTACCGCCGTGATCGCGTATGATACTTTGTACCGCTCGCTGTAAATTGAGCGCGCGGCGATTGTATCCGAGGCCACGCCAAACACGCAATACTTTGCTAGATGGCGCCTTGGCAAGCGCGCCGACCGTGGGAAACGCGACCAAAAACTCTTTGTATTTTGTGCGCACTCTATCTACTTGCGTTTGCTGCAACATAATCTCTGATACTAAAATACGATATGGATCGCGCGTACGGCGCCACGCCAAATCATGCCTACCGTGTTTGTGGTACCAGCTGAGTACGAGTTTCCTAAACGCCGCGTGAGTCATCAAGCCTCACTATGATATACTTTTGATATGCCATCAATCAACGATGTCAAAAAAAGAAAACCTGAATACGCGCCTGCCCATATGCCCGTTCGTGAGCATCCGCAGACTGTACGGATGATCCGCTGGCAAGCGCCTGAGTATACCCACTACGAAAAAACGGCTGACTGGTATTGGTCAGCTGGCGTCATCATGCTGGCACTCTTGGTCAGCTCGTACTATCTCGAAAGCATCCTGTTTGCCTTCCTCATATTGATAGGCGGAATCGCGGTCATGCTCTACGGCGCACGCAAGCCCGAGATCGTTACCTTTGAAGTGTCGGGTATGGGAATTCGTGTAGGTGATAGACTTTTTCCCTTTGAAACGCTACAATCATTTTGGATTTTCTATCGTGCAGGTGACATCAAAGAACTCTCGGTTCGCTCTGATCAGCTCTTGGTGCCTATGATAAAAATCCCTCTTGGTGACCAAGACCCTATAGCACTTCGTGAGCTCCTCCTCGACTTTATGCCGGAGGTAGCCCAAGAAGAACCTCTCGTCGAGGTGATAGCACGGTTGCTGAAGTTTTAGACAATACACGCGCTCGTCGTTCAATGGATAGGACGCAAGCTTGCGGAGCTTGCAATCGAGGTTCGATTCCTCGCGAGCGCACAAAAAAGTATACAATATCTAAATATGTCGCACTCACTCGAAACGCCCCTTTCCGATCTTTTTCGGCTGACTGATATTCAAAAACGCGCGCTTGCCAAAATTGGCGTGCAGAGCGCAGGTGATCTTCTGCGCTATCTCCCCTCACGCTACACACGCGCCTCATCGATCAAAGCCATCAAAGATATCTCTGATGGTGATACCGTAGCGGTTGAAGGCAAGATACTATCGCTCGAAGCAAAGAAAACTTTTCAAAAGCGCCTGCGCATCACCGAGGCCCGTATCGCCGACCAGACCGGTGAGATCACCGCCGTATGGTTCCACCAGCCTTATATCTCAAAGCAACTCGCCAAAGATGACCTCGTGCGACTTGAAGGCAAGGTGAGTGACCGCAAAGGATCGCTCTTTCTCTCAAATCCTGTGTACGAAAAAATTGGCCAGCTATTTTTGGCTGAATCCGTCACGGGATCGTTTTTACCTGTATATCCTGCTACACGCGGCGCATCGAGCCGCTGGATCCAGTTTCATATTTTAAAAACCTACGAGGCGATTAGAGGCGAAACATTCACGGACCCGGTACCTAAAGAGATTTTAGCGCGCTATAATCTGCCAAATCTGCAAACCGCCATACGCGCTGCGCACTGGCCCAAGAGTGAAAAAGAAAACGAAGGCGCGCGCAAACGCCTCGCGTTCGATGAAATCTTTTTCATCCAACTCTCACGCATGCAAGAACGCATGCGCCTCGAAGAAACCGCCTCGCTCCCCATCCCACCAGACAAAAAAGCCCTTGATGCCTTTATGGCTTCGCTCCCCTTTTCTTTTACTAAAACGCAGGAAAAAGTCTTTGAGGCGATCACGAGTGATATCAGTAAAAAAACTCCTATGGCGCGCCTCTTGGAGGGTGATGTGGGTTCGGGCAAGACCGTCATTGCGGCAGGTGCTGCGGCTCTGGCAACCAATGCGGGTTTTCAGGCAACCTACATGGCGCCGACCGAAATCTTGGCGCGCCAACACTTTGATACATTTTCAAAACTACTCGGCACACCGTTTCGTAAGATTGGTCTTTTGACCTCATCTGAGGCGCTCGTCTATCCATCAAAAGCATTTGGCGGCAAACCAGCGCACATATCAAAAGCACAGTTATTCAAATGGCTTGAGTCAGGCGAAGTAACCGTACTCATCGGCACGCACGCACTTCTATCTGAAAAAGTGCGCTTTCGGCATTTGGCATTTATCGTAGTTGATGAACAACATCGCTTTGGAGTTAGGCAGCGCATGCGACTCGCCAAATCAAAATCACGCGATCATGAGTATAATCCCCACTTTCTCTCGATGACGGCCACGCCTATCCCCCGCACGCTTGCGCTCACGGTGTTTGGTGACCTTGATCTATCAGTGCTCGACGAATTGCCACCGGGCCGGTCACCTATCATCACCGAGGTTCTATTAAAACCGAAAGATCGCTCGTGGGATTTTGCGCGTAGTGAACTCGAGGCCGGCCGGCAGGCATACATCATCTGCTCGCGTATCGATGAGGGGGACGACGAGCGCAAATCGGTCAAAAAAGAATATGAGCGTATGAGCAAAGAAATTTTTCCGGAGTTTAAAAGCGCCATGCTCCACGGCAAAATGACGCCGCGCGACAAGGAAAAAACGCTAGCGGATTTTAGAGAGAATAAGATTCAGATTCTTGTCGCCACCTCAGTCGTCGAAGTTGGTATCGATGTGCCCAACGCCACTATCATGATCGTCGAGGGCGCTGACCGCTTTGGCCTCGCCCAACTCCATCAGCTCCGAGGGCGCATCGGCCGTGGCACCCACCAGTCATATTTTTATGCGATCTGCGAATCGTCGGCCCAGACAACACTCGCGCGCTTGCGCGCGCTCAAAAATGCAAAAAACGGCTTTGAGCTTGCCGAGCGTGATTTAGAACTGCGTGGCCCCGGCGAGCTCACCGGCAAAAACCAATGGGGTCTGTCAGACATCGGTATGGAAGCGCTCAAAAATATAAAGATGGTTGAGGCCGCACGCACGGAGGCGCGAGCACTTCTCGAGCGCGATCGTGATCTCGAAAAACACCCAGCACTCAAATTGGCCGTCTCACGGATGCAAAGCGGCTATCACTTTGAATAAATTAATAAGGCCCTACACCAGAAAAAATACTAAATATGGCAAACCCCGAGAAGATAATGAGCGAAACTGTAGCTAGAAAGTAAAAGGCAAAAGATACACTCCACTCTGGCCTAAGGAGGCACGATATAAGCCCCGATAAACCGAGCAAAAATGCTCCCGGAAATAAGAAAAGGAAAATAAATCTTTCAAGAAACTGCTGACACCCAGCAGACGAACATGGAACAATACTTGTATTTAAAATCAAAATACCCGAGATCAAAAAGGCGCCCGAGACAAACAATATCTTCATGTACATATTATACGCAAAAATATCATTTCAATCGACTTTTTGGCGTAATCCAAAAACCTAATCGCCATTTGCCGCCGAGGGCAAGGCGAGTTTGCGCCTCGAGGCCTGGGAACGCGCCGAAGAAGATAATTGAGAGTGGCATTAAGATCCAATGGAGCAATAATGGCGCGCGGTGCTTATCCGCATAATCGTCTTTGGTATGACGCAACATTGCCTGTGAGATCGCAGCTGATGTGACAATACCGAACATCGCGAGTGTCATGATGCGGCGCGTCATCTGCGGAAGATTGAATGAGAGCACCGTGCCGTTGAACTCTCTACCGCCCAAATACAACGGCAGCCAACCGAGCGCAAAGATAATGAGCGCATTGGTCGCCCACGACCAAAACCCTTCGAGCGCGTTAAACGAAAAACGCAATTTGGTGCCCAGCGGTACTTTTTTATTTTTTATAAAGTTAAATAACATATACGGCACATTCTCAACCCCCCACCCCCAGCGGCGTTGCTGTTTGTAAATATTTTTTGCGGTTTGCCACAGCGTGGGCGCAGCATTGGCATCGAGCGATACGGGGTACGAGAGTGGCACCGCGCGCCAGTCGCCGTCATACCAAAAGAAATGATTCCAAAAGATGCGTGAATCCTCTGAGACAATATTGGTTTGCCAAAAATCAACCTCTACCAGACTCAGAAAACTCATTGAGTGCGATGAAAAAGTAGTGAGTCGCTCGGGGCGCTCTTGCTGCATCATCTGCCAAAAGGTACCGGAAGCCGCGACCACACGCGCAAGCGCGCCTGACTCCCATACATTGTTGTGGTAGAGCGGTACCGGTTGGAAGCTCGATCGATATGGGCGCTCGGCTGTCAGAAAATGCCACGCCAAACATAAAAAATATTGAGAGTAGAGCTTGGTGTCTTCATCAAATGATGAGACGAGGATATCAGCATAAGGAATATTGTGCGCATCTACGATCTTTTGTGCCTCGCGCATACCGTAGGTTTCGTTTGATCCCTTGCCACGCATCTCGCCGGCGACTCCCTGCGGATGATAGGTGACAGAGAAAATACCAAACTTGTCAGTATAGTTTTTTTGCATCTGTGCGCCCACCCGGCACGCGACCTCACCTTTGTCTTCGAGAGCCAATACCACCATCATGCGTTCGCGCGGCCAGCGCGCCAATACTATCAAATCGAGCGATTCACGGATGACATCGGCTGATTCTCCGGCAGACGGCACTATCACCAACTGCCAAAGATGATCCCATTTTTTATCTGTAAGTTTTTCTGTCCAATCAATAGCCAAATGCCGCTGCATACGCCGCCAATTGGCACGCACATGAAATGATAAAAAGACTGTTTTGATAAGCCAAAAAAGATCAAAGACAATAATAAAAACAGCGACCCACACTGGTCGCCACCATGAAAAGAAAAACGCCCCCACAATGGTCGCCCATGCGAGAACCGCGGGCAACATTTCGAGCGCACGATAGAGCGCTCGGTCCTTACCCTGCAGGTCGCTTGCCTGACCTATGTGCAAATAGCTTTTTTTAGTCTCATTATTCATGGCACTATGCTCGTACTATAGAGAACACATGCGTTTTATACCAGCGCACGGGTTGGAATTGATTTTTGAAGCGAGTAAGCTCCTTTTCACCTCCCGCCATATCGGCATACGCGTACCCTGCATTTTTTATCCACATAAAATCTTCAAGATATAAAACAACGCCGATATCCTGAAACGCGTAGTCATGGATGCCGACTGCGCCGTAATAGTAGCCCGGTTTACCGGGAAATTTCCAGCCCCCGTTGATACCTGCAAGCTGGCCGTCGACAAAGATTGCGCGTGCGCTCACAAAACCAGCAAAGACATTTTCAATACACGCATGATATCGCCCGTCATACGCGCGATCATGCGCGCCTCGCACGCTCTTCCACCGGTCAACAAGCCCGTGGAGGTCGTGAGTATCTACTTCTCGCGCATCACGCACTTCGACTTGATGCTCACGATACAATTTATTGCGGGCGTTGCGAATAGTCTTCCAGTGACCACCAGGAAGCGCAGAGTCAAACGCATGCATATCATAGACCGGCCATGTCATCGTGTAATTTATGGCACGAGCCTTGAGCGTTTTTGGTAGCATACCTAACACTTCTTTTCTCACGGGTGTTTTGAGCTCAACGACAACTTTTTTGATAAGTGAGCTTGCCAACGCTTCACGGGCAAAATCACACACCGTACGCGCGACATCTTCGGTGGGCACCAACGGTTCTTCAAGCATGCCCCATTCGTTGCCATCGTCATACGCGAGAACCGCGCGACCATCAGACAGGTGAATCAAAAGTGGCGGTCGCACTTCGCCCTTTGCGACAGACAAAAACCAATCAGCGTTGTGCTCGGGCGTTCGGCCATACCTGCGCGTAAGATCAAAAAGCAGCGATCGTGCCTCCGCGGTATCTATATGAGTAACTTCCATTTATTTACTGTGCGAGTGCCTGGACTCGAACCAGGAACCGCCGAGGTATAAGCTCGGTGCTCTAACCAGTTGAGCTACACTCGCAAGAACAGGTTCATCTTATGCTGTTCCTACAATTCGCGCAAACTCGTCGCGCTCGATTGTTTCTTTCTCGATGAGCACACGGGCTATCTCTTCGAGCTTTGATTTGCGATCACGCAAAATCTTTTGTGCTTTAGCAAGCGCGCCCTTCATGATCGTGCTTACCTCGTGGTCAATTTTCTGCGCGGTTGATTCAGAATAATTTTTCTCAGCACCTATCTCCTTACCTAAAAATACCAACTGATTGTCCTCGCCAAAAGTAATCGGCCCCAAGGTTTTTGACATGCCGTAGCGCTGTACAATATCACGCGCGATAGCACTTGCCTTACGAAGATCGTCTGACGCGCCCGTAGTGAGATCGCCGAAAATAAAATTTTCAGCCGCATACCCACCAAGCGCTACCGCTATCTCATCTAAGAAATGTGCGCGCGAATACAAATGTCTATCAAACGCAGGAAGCTTGAGTGTGTAACCGAGCGCACGGCCGCGCGATATGACGGAGACCTTGTGCACCGGATCGGCGTTGGGAAGTGACGCGGCAACAAGCGCATGGCCTGCCTCATGATACGCGGAGATTTTCTTTTCTTCTTTGTTGATGATATGTCCTTTGCGCTCGGGTCCCAAAATAACCTTGTCAATCGATTTGAGGATATCGAGCTCATTGATCTCACGCTTGCCAGCACGCGCCGCCAAAATCGCCGCCTCATTTACCAAGTTTTCCAAATCAGCACCCGAAAAGCCTGGGGTGCGCTCGGCAATATTCTTGAGACGCACATCTTTAGCAAGTGGTTTTGATTTTGAGTGAATCATCAAAATAGCTTCACGCTGTTTGATATCAGGAAGATCGACAACAACGCGGCGGTCAAAACGGCCCGGACGCAACAGCGCGGGGTCCAAGATATCAGGACGATTGGTCGCCGCCATCACAATCACCTGATCGGAGGTATCAAAACCATCCATCTCTACTAAAATCTGATTGAGTGTCTGTTCGCGCTCGTCGTGTCCGCCACCCATACCTGCACCACGGTGACGACCGATCGCATCGACTTCATCAATAAAAATAATCGCGGGAGAAGCTTTTTTTGCCATCTTAAATAGATCGCGCACACGCGACGCGCCCACACCTACAAACATTTCTACGAATTCTGACCCTGACAACTGGAAAAACGGCACGCCCGCCTCACCGGCAACGGCTTTGGCAAGGAGCGTTTTGCCCGTACCGGGCGCACCCATCAAAAGGACACCCCGTGGAATACGCGCGCCGATATCAAGAAACTTTTTGGGATGCTTGAGAAAATCAACAATCTCACGAAGTTCTTCTTTAGCTTCGTCGACGCCTGCGACATCTTTGAAGGTTACGCGATTGCGTTCATTGTCAGGCGCGATAATACGCGCGCGTGACTGACCAAAGCTCATCGACTGCACACTCGATCGCTGTACTTGGCGTGACATAAACCAAATAAACCCGATGATAAACGCGAGTGAGATAATAGTAGGCAACAGCGCGCTCGCCCAAAACGAAAGACCTGAAGGATCTTTTTCTGTATGTTTGAATGTCGAGAGTTGGGCTGCCGGTACGCCGTAGTTGATTAGTGTATCGGTGAGTGACGAGCCCTCTTCTTTTTTGGAAGCAAAGCGTGAGCCGTCACGGAGTTTGATATCAAGCACGCTACCCTCGACAATGATTTCCTCAACTTCGCCTGCATTCACCTTGCCTACGAGTTCAGAGAGTGCCAAATCTTTTGACTCCTGAAACGAATCAGAAACCGCCGAATAGAAGGTCGCCAGAAAAAACAAAATAAGAAAACCGTATAAAATATGTTTTGCAGTAAACTTCATCATAATAGTTAGTATACGCAAAATTTCTGAAAATGAAAATGCTCCACCAAGGGTCGCCTTGGTGGAGCATTTGGGGTGCTGCGGCACCCCCCGTTTATGCGGCGCGGACCTCGTCATCGATGACGACGACATCCTTTGCCTCATCGTTATACTTCGTCGGCCTGTCCTTGGTAAGTTCGGGCTTGACAGTCCTGCCGACCCGTACGATCTCGCCGGGGGCGAGGTACACGAGCCGACTTGACCGCGTGATACTCGTCCAGTGCACCCGAGCCTTACGGCCATCGGCAAGCGTGAGCCCACCGATACCGTTGGCGGCATCCCAATGATCAACGCCAGCCGTACCGGAGGCGAGACCATTGAAGATGAAATCGGGCTCGGCCTGTTGTCCCAGATACGGCGGCAGTGTGACACCGAGGGCCCCGAACATGTCGGGCAAAACTGCGAGGAGCTGATCCCACTGATGGTCTCGCGCCTCGAAGTACGGGCACCGCACAACACCCTTGGCATCGTAGCAGTGCACATCATACTGCTCTTGCACGATCAGGAAGAACTGACCGTGCTGACTCACGAGCGAGGCGCTGTAGAAAATCAGCTTCCCGTCGCGCCACTCAACGAATCGCATGGCGTTGCTGGGGTACTCCGTGTGAGGAATGCCCGCAATCCTACCACTGTCGGGCGGCGAATTGGTCAGCTTGATCTGAATGCGAAGTCTGTACCACCGCCCAGCCTCCACCTCGTGGCGATCGCTAGCTGCCTCGTGCTTGAGATCGATACCCTTGCTGCCCCCCACCATGAACGGGAGGATCTGAGCGTCGCCGTGGACACGCACATGCATATCCACATAGCACTCAGTGCCCTCCTCGAGATGAAACCGTTCGGGTATGAAGCCGTCGGCCTCCAGTACGAGTCGACGACCGCCCCTTTTGAGGTGAATATCGAGCGAATCTTCGAACAGAACGGGCTCCGAAACCTTCTTTGCTGCTGCTTTTCTCAAAGTGTTACCCTGCCTTTCGCGCCTCTTGGGCGCTCTGTGTGCTTGTTAATAGAAAGACCAAGAATGACCTTGGTTAACGAAGTAATAGCAAGAACTTTACAAAAAATATATTATCATAAAATACTTAAAATGTCAAATAAGGCTTTATGTGCGTGAAATGAAAAAGGCCATAGGGAGTTTCCTCCCTATGGCCACCCGCGTGTGTGCGGGTATTGCTACCGAAGCTGCTTGGGTACCCCTCCGTGCTTGACTCGCGCAAGCGAGCACAAAACATTGAAGAGCCATCCGCCCATTTTTCCCAGCGGCGTGGGATTGGCAATGTCGAACCCCTCACCACGCAAGTCGCCGCCAACGCGTGCAGTCACACCCTTGTCGGTGACCGTGAGCTCGGCCATGTAGCGCCGGCCCTCGTGCCGCCAGTCAAGCCAGTAGGTACCCGACTTGCCGTCGATGAAAGCATGGAAGGGACCCTCGTCTTGCAACGATGGAAGCTTGGACTTCTTCGCTGGCAGCGCTCTCTGCTCGGGCGAAACCTTGATCTGGTCCGGGTAGAGCTTGGTGACTTCCACCAGCCCAGAGAACACCCCCATGATGAACTCATCGCCAGAGGCCGGCCCGTAGTGACGACCCTGCCAGATGAGCACGCCCTTGGCGTTGGGGATGATCATGCCCGCGCCTCGAGCGCGCTCGACAAGGTTCGCGGCTACTTCCTTTCCGCCGTCGATTGCGCCAGCAGGAAGCCTGTCGTGGATATCGAACGCCGCCGCGTACATCTTGTAGTAGCTGCTGATGCTCGTGTTCTGACGGGCGTATGGCGTGAACAATCCGTACATGAAGTGTGCCACGCGCCGCACAATCTCGAGATCCTCGGCGCCGATCGCCGCACCTCCCGAGAGCGCTTCGGTGCGCTGACGAATCGTTTCCTCGAAACCGAGTTCGTGCGCCTCATGCGAGATGCTCGCGTATGCGCCTTCTCGAGCGTCGTTATTCAACTGTCCTTCGGACATGATACCCTCCTCTATGTTGTGGCGCTTTCGCGCGTTTCTGGAGTACTGAAACTTTGAAAAAGTATATCATTTTATTCTATTTTGTCAAGTTATCCATTGACGACCGCGAATCTCTTCGCATACTCTCAAAACTATGGAGCCTTCTATATATAGCATCACCTCTTCGCACCAAAGTTGGCCTGCGCTCCTACGCGAATTACCCGCAAAGGCGATACCCGCAGCGCTCCATATAAAAGGATCGCTCCCCTCGTCCGACACACTCATTGTGGCAATCGTGGGCAGTAGAAACCCCACCCGCTACGGCAAAGATATGACCGAAGAAATTGCCCGCGCACTCGCGCGCCGTGGCATTGTGATTGCGTCAGGCATGGCTCGAGGTGTTGATACTATCGCGCATCGCGCAGCGCTTGATGCGGGCACACCGACAATCGCGGTACTCGGGTCAGGGCTTTCTGAAAAAGTAATATATCCTAAAGACAACATCGGTCTTTCACGCGAGATTGCTACAAAAAATGGCGCGGTCATATCTGAGTACGAACCTAACCAAAAACCCGAACTCTGGACATTTCCGCAAAGAAACCGTATTATTGCGGGCATCGCGAAAGCAGTCATTGTAACCGAGGCTGGCGAGAAGTCGGGCGCACTTATCACGGCACGCTATGCTCTCGAATATGGACGCGATGTACTCGCCCTACCCGGGCAGATGACAAGCCCACTTTCGCGCGGGACAAACTCACTTTTAAAAGAAGGAGCGACGCCCATCGTGAGCATCGAGAGTATTTTTGAAGCGTTGGGCATCGAGACATCGGAGGCACCTCTGGATTCCGCCAATCGATCTCCATCTGAGCGCGCGATTCTCGAGAGTCTTGCCGAAGAACTCTCGACCGATCAGATCATCGGGCGCACGCGTCTCACGCCCCAAATAGTTCTCGCGGATACTGCATCGCTCGAGATTGAGGGTATGATTAAACAGACAGGAGGAGTGTGGCGTAAACTTATATAATTATGGCAACAAAAACAAAATCAAAACCGAGGGCTAAAAAACTCAAAACACTCGTCATTGTCGAGTCACCGACCAAAGCGAAAACAATCTCGCGTTTTTTGAGTTCTGCGTATATCGTTGAATCGAGCTTTGGCCATATCCGTGATCTACCAAGCTCATCGCTCGGTATCAATGTCGATGGAGATTTTGCACCCAAGTACATCATCCCGCGCAAAAAAAGTCCCGCGGTTAAAATACTCAAAGCGGCGGCAAAAAAAGCGAGTCGTATTATCCTGGCGACTGACGAGGACCGTGAGGGAGAAGCAATCGCATGGCACCTTGCTGCCGCCCTCAATATCGAGGTACCTGAGCGCATCGTATTTCATGAGATCACCAAGACCGCTATTGAAGAGGCGCTCTTGCATCCGCGTCCGCTCGACCTTCATCTTGTCGACGCTCAACAAGCGCGACGCGTCCTTGACCGCCTTGTAGGATACAAGCTCTCGCCCTTTTTGTGGAAAAAAGTGATGCGCGGACTATCAGCTGGACGCGTACAGTCAGTGGCGTTACGCCTCATTGTCGAGCGCGAACGAGAACGCGAAGCATTTATTAAACAAGAATACTGGACTATTGGTGGATCATTTTTTACGCCATCGCGCGCGCAATTTGTAGCAGAACTTGTCTCAGTAAATGGAAAACCGCTTGAAAAGTTTGATATTTCGTCAGAAGACAAGGCAAAAACTCTTGAGAAAAAACTGGCGGATAGAGAATGGCTCATTGAATCGGTCGAGAAAAAGCGATCATCGCGCGCGCCCGCAGCTCCTTTTACAACGAGTACGCTCCAACAAGAAGCATCGCGCCGCCTACGCTTTAGCGCAAAGCAAACGATGATGCTCGCCCAACAGCTCTACGAAGGTATCGAGGTGGCAGAAGGTTCGGTAGGTCTTATCACCTACATGCGTACCGACTCGACCAATCTTTCGGTCTCATCGCAAATAGCCGCTTGTGAATATCTAACCCGCGAGCTTGGCGCCGAGTACGCTATGGAAACCGCGCGTGTGTACAAAACAAAATCAAAGGGCGCGCAGGAGGCGCACGAAGCTATTCGTCCGAGTGATGTGTCGCGCACACCCGAATCAGTAGCGCCTCACCTTGAACCCAAACAAGCGAAACTCTATGAGCTTATCTGGCGAAGATTCGTCGCCTCACAAATGCCCAACGCCATCTTTGATGTCTCGACGATCGTCGTCGCCGACAAACAAGAGTTGGGCACCAAATTTCGCACATCAGGTCAAATTATTTCTTTTGATGGTTTCTTGAAAGTATGGAAAACAAAATCAGAAGAACTCGAATTGCCCGATGTCAAAGAAAACCAAATCGTATCACTCGAATCGATCGATCCTACGCAACACTTTACCGAACCGCCTGCGCGCTTTTCTGACGCAACGCTCGTCAAAATACTTGAAAAAAATGGTATTGGCCGACCGTCGACCTACGCGCCAACCATCTCAACAATCATCGAACGCGGATATGTGGTGCGTGATCCGCAGCGGCGTCATCAACCATCAGAGGTAGGTCTCATTGTCAACGACCTAATCGTAGAACACTTCCCCGAAATAGTTGATCTCGCCTTTACCGCCGAGATGGAAGAAAAGTTTGATGAAATCGCAGAGGGCGAAAAAGAATGGATGCCAATCATCAAAGAATTTTATGAACCGTTTGCCAAGCACTTGGAAGAAAAATATGAAACCGTAGAAAAACGCGAGATGACCGAGCCCGCGGGCGAGGATTGCCCCAAGTGCGGCAAACCCATGATCATCCGTCATGGCCGCTTTGGCAGATTCATCGCCTGCTCGGGCTTTCCTGACTGCAAAACAACAAAAACACTCCCACCAAAATCAATGGGCATCAAATGCCCTGAATGCAATGAGGGTGATATGGTAGAGCGTAAAACACGCCAGCGTCGCCTTTTCTACGGATGCTCACGCTATCCTACTTGCAAGTACGCTACCTGGAAGCGCCCAGGCAATCCTGATACTGAGGGCGAGGAAGCAAAAAAAGATGACGACAAAGAACAAGAGCAAGACGACGAATAATATATGCATAAAACATGGGATCAATTTGCTAGCACCCTGACTCGCTTTACGGCGACGGAGCAAGCTCTTATTAAAAAAGCATTTGATCTCTCGGTAAGTTCGCATGCGGGGCAAATGCGCGCATCAGGTGATCTGTATATCACGCATCCTATTGCTGTCGCCGAAAAACTTATCACACTCAAGCTTGACGCGCCCGCGATTGCCGCGGCCCTCTTGCACGATGTCTTGGAAGATACGGAGCTGACTAAAAAAGAAGTTGAGCAAGAATTGGGATCTGAAGTGGCGTTTTTGGTAGAAAGTTTGACAAAATTTGATCGCGTACGCTACCGCGGATTTGAGAGAGCCGCCGAATCAATGCGTAAAATGTTTTTGGCTGTCGCCCAAGATATTCGTGTGGTTATCATCAAACTCGCCGACCGCCTGCACAACATGCATACGATAGGAGCATTGGCACCCGAAAAACAAAAGCGTATTTCTGCCGAAACCCTCGAGATCTACGCGCCACTCGCCTATCGCCTTGGCATGGGTGAGATGAAAGGTGAACTCGAAGATTTGGCCTTTCCTATCATCTATCCTGACGAGGCGAAAAAACTTGCTAGTGATGTAAAAAAAATATTGCCCCAGCGCACCGAATATGTCTCGCGCGTAGCGCCCATCGTTGAACGCGAGTTGAGTACGGGTGGCGTTACTACTGCTACGGTAAACTTTCGCGAGAAACATTACTATAGTCTTTGGAAAAAACTTCAGCGCTATGACAACGACATCTCGCGTATCGCAGATTTGGTAGCACTTCGTATCATTGTCGATACGGTTGAGCAATGCTACCAAGCGCTCGGCATCATCCATGCTACTTGGCGCCCCGTGCCAGGCCGTATCAAAGACTATATCTCAATGCCAAAGCCCAACGGTTACCAGTCGCTTCACACCACGGTATTTTGCGAAGATGATATCGTAGCCGAATTTCAAATCCGCACACGCGCCATGCACGAAGCAGCTGAGTTCGGCGTGACCGCCCACTGGGCATATGTAGAAGGCGGCAAACCGCGCGCGGGCATCAAAGTTGCTGAAGAAAAAATCGCATGGATCCGCAAGTTACAAGAGTGGCAGCGTGACTTTGCCGAAGGAGCATCGAATGAAGATTTTGTAGAAGCACTCAAAATAGATTTTTTTAAAGACCGCATTTTTGTACTCACCCCACGCGGCGAGGTGATCGACCTACCAGAAGGGGCCACACCGATCGACTTTGCCTACCATGTGCACTCCGAGATCGGTGACCGGATGACAGGCGCTAAAGTAAACGGCAAGATGGTACCTTTCACCTACGCACTCGCGTCGGGCGATACTACTGAGGTCATTACCGCAAAAAACGCGAAACCAAGCTCCGATTGGCTTACCATCGCGCGCTCGACGGTCGCACGCGGACATATCCGCGCGGCATTGCGACGCATGGGCATCGAGCCGGTCACGGTACGCCGCTCAAACGCACGCGCACCAAAACACTCAACGCTACGCATTACGCGCGTAAGTCGTGTGGGCCTTCTCAAAGAGATCGTCACCCTGCTCACGAAAGAAAAAATTAATATGGAGAAAACGGACGCGGACGCAAAAAATCCCATTATGACGATTGAGTGCATCATACCCAAAGCATGCGATACCAAAAAACTTATAGCGCGCCTGCGCCGTATCAAAGGAGTTAAAAATATAGAGATTACACCGTAAACTGCTCTTCGGTCGCTTGCGCCATACGCTCACTCTCAAGCCGCTCTTCGCGTTCGCGCATGAGCTTTGCGGTAATACCGTACAGTTCTTCGTCTGAGAAAAATTCGATGGAGATCTTGCCTTTACCGCCCGCCTCTTTATGGATCTCAACGCGCGTACCCAGCACATTGCCAAGGCGTTCTTCTACCGCACGAGTTTCCGCGCTTGGTAAGTCTTCTACTTTGCGCGCACGCTCACGCGCGATACGGCGCGAGATGCGCTCTGCCTCACGCACCGAGATGTGGTGATCCAGAATATCAAGAAAAAGTTCTTTTTGCTCTTCGGGTCGGGTTGAGAGCATGAGGAGAGGGCGCGTATGACCTTCAGTTATTTTCCCTCCTCGTACCGCTTCCTGCATATCTTGTGGCAACATCAAAATACGAATAGTATTGGCGATCGATTCGCGTGACTTACCTACGCGCCCTGCGATCTCGGGCTGGGTCATTGCAAACTCATCGATCAAGCGTTTATAGGCAATCGCGCGCTCGATAGCGTTGAGATCTTGGCGTTGCACATTTTCTACCAACGCTAACTCGAGGCGAACCTTTGCTGGCTCTTCACGACGAATAGTGACAGGAACTTCCCGAAGACCTATCATTTGCGATGCGCGAAAACGCCTTTCACCTGCTACGAGTTCATAGGTCACCTCGGTACCCGTCTCACTTTCACGCTCGATGCGCGTTACCACAAGCGCCTGCAAAATACCGTACTGGCGAATTGATTCGGCAAGGCCCTTGAGTGCCGCCTCATCAAACTCAGTACGGGGCTGATATGGGTTGGGTTTGATCTTTTCTACCGGGATCCAGAAGACACTTTCTTTCTCTTTCAATTCGTCAGGCATGCACCCAGAATAGAGAAATATTGGAAAAATGACAACGGAATGCTAGTATGGTGAGGAATCTTATTTGCCGCGGTGCCCGCCGGAGGCGGGTAAAGCGGAAAAATTGGCATATTTAGTCGCCTTAGGCGACCGCGCACGACTCATCTTTGATAAGTCAGCCTAACAACATGATTTTTATATATGTCATAAAAAGCACTCAACATAAATACAGATATGTTGGTATCACGAGCGATATTCAACGAAGAATCTCGGAGCACAACGGTGGTAAAACAAAAAGTACAAAAGGGTACGCTCCATTTACACTAGTCCTTACAGAACACTATAAAGACTACACTGAAGCACGCAAACGCGAGATATTTCTCAAAAGCGGGAAGGGTCGACAACTGCTCGATTCATTGATAGTGTAACTGCATGCCGCGGTGGCGGAATTGGCATACGCGCACGACTCAAAATCGTGTGTCCTCACGGGCGTGTGGGTTCGACTCCCACCCGCGGCACCATTAGGGAACTCATCGGTTTTTTGGAAGCCAAAATGCGGGACATACGGACTTCTTGCGTTTGATGATTTGCGCCGGAGCATGATATACTAAACACAAACAAGAAATGGAAATCCGCAGGGCTTGACCTATTGCGCTTTCCAGACTTATGCTATAATAAAAATACTATGGAAATATTTATTTGGCCGATAATTAGTTTCGTATTTTTTCTCGTTCTTTTTGGATTGAGGATAGTTGATCAATATGAACGTGGAGTTGTGCTTACTCTTGGTAAATACACTGGGACGCGCTCGCCAGGACTCACGTGGATTTTGATTGGAATTCAGAAAATGACCAAAGTTGATTTGCGTATCACCACGACCGACATACCACAGCAAGAAGTTATCACAAAAGACAATGTTCCCGTGGGCATCAATGCGGTCGTCTACTTCCAAGTCCAAAATGCCGAGCAGGCTGTTTTGACTATAAAAGATTACACGCTTGCGGTTTCCCAATATGCACAAGCGGCACTTCGAGATGTTATCGG
>JBBTSE010000009.1 GCA_038064855.1 Patescibacteria group bacterium | reverse complement strand
TATAAACTATGGCAACAGATTATCATTTTGGTAAAACAGATGGCGGTGATGTCGCGGGGTTTAATGATCCTGTAGCTGCAAATTTTGCATACGAAGGAAATCTCACGGATAGTTTGATTAGAGAGGCCATCCAAAATATTATCGATGCCAGACTTCCCGGAAAATCGCCAGCACGAGCAGAGTTTGATCTCAAGAATGTGCCAGTTGGATCATTGCCAAATCCTGAACGGCTAGAACAGATATTTAGAAAGTGTGCTGAATACGCTGAAAAAAGAAAGGTTGTCCCCGCGGCAAAACATTATAAGTCGCAAGCAGATGTTTTAAAAAGTGGCGCAAGCATTCCACTATTGCGTATTGCCGACTACAATACTTGCGGTTTAACTGGCGACACCAATGATGGCCGCTGGTTTATGTTCATGCGAGGTGTTGGATTTAATGCTGGTGAAGCAGGGGCTGGAGGCGCATTTGGATTAGGTAAGGGAGCTTTCTTTGCTAATTCACTCTTTAGAACTATTTTCGTTTCAACTGTTACGGACGATGGAGTTAAATTTGCCGGTAAGCTACGCCTCTTGTCATTCGACCAAGATAACGAATTGATGCAAGGTAACGGAACTTTCGGACTCCCTAGACAATTACCCGTACAGAATAAAAAGGATATTCCAGAGATGTTCCAGAGAAGCGATAAGGGCACTGATATTTGGGTTGTTAATTTTCTAGGTAGTAACGACTGGCAAGATACCATTTGTCGCGCAGTTTTGGGTTGGTTTTGGCCATCAATACATTGGGGGATCCTTACTGTAAAAGTTGGCGATAAAGAGTTTAATGCTACTAATTTACGCGAACGGATGAGTGAGTTTTTTTCGCCAGACGAAAAAAAATCTTTCAAACCACACAACCCACTGCATTTTTTTGATGCTTACACCAACTCCGAGAAGAAATTGACCGAAAGTCCTGATGTGCTTGGAGAAGTTTCCTTCTATGGTCGCACTTCTGACGACTTACCATATCCAAACAAAACTGCACTTGTTAGGAACACTGGCATGATAGTTGACTTCAAGGGGAGATCATCTCATCTAACAAAATATGCAGCAATTTTTGAATGTAGGAATAAAAAAGGTAGTGAGATACTTCGGAAGATGGAAAATCCCGCACATACAGAGTGGGATTGGCATAACTGGAAAGACGAACACGGACACCATGTCGAGGATGGAAAAACTGCTTACAATGAACTAGAACTTTTTATAGCCGGCGGGTTGGGGGGCCTGTTATATGCTCCGGTGTCGCAATCAACAAGCATTCCGGGCTTGGCAGAACATATTGGCGTACCAGCGAAAGAAGGGAGTAGTGCAAATATCGGTGATGCAAAAAATCAAGTAAAGGAGGTTGTAGAAGAAGAAACTGGTATTGAGATTGGCTCTGATGTAGAGGACACAGCAAGCTCATTCCATACAATACGACCCATCAGAGTCGCAAGATATATAAAAGTGCGTACAGAAAATCCGCCGACACCCCCAAGCCCTCCTACCCCTCCAAGACCATACGGTGTACCGAATCCGCTACCGAAACCCGATGAGAAAGGCAAATCGGTTAAATCCCAAGAATTGGAGAACGCAACAGTTCGGTACATTGTAGGAAATAAAACGAAAGATGGACGATTATATCGTGTCATTATTCATACCGATAATAAAAGCGAGAAGCCCGTAGTTCGAATTAGGTTGTATGCTCGCGCAGACGATGGAAGTGACGAACTGCTTTCTATATCTAATGTTGTTGGGGAAAAAGGAACAAAAATAGTTAAGCTTGGGCAAGAACATTGTGACTTTTCTTTGGATGATTCAGGGAGCGCATATCTTTCTGTTCAGTTAAAAGAGCCGTGGATTGTCGCCCTAGATCCTAATTTACGAATTCTGCCATGAATATAACCTCACATTATCCTTGGCCAGTGCTTGGTGATGGCGATGCCATTTCTGGCACATACTCACCAATCGTTGAAGTCAATCTAGGACCGGATACTATTGTTATTCGTGGTAATTTTAATTTGGATAATAAGACAATCCAAGACCTGATAGATAGTAGACAGGCAAAATATGTATTGCAAATTACATGCATTGCTACCCACTTTCGCCGATGTTATCTTTTTACAGACAGCCAATTCGAGGTTTCTGTTCCGGCAGTAGATCTCCGAGGCGTTGTCTCCTTGGGATATTTTGCTGTCGCAACAAAAAACATTTCAGATTACGCAAACAATGTGGCTCACTCTGATTATGAGGGCGCCACCGTCAATCTTGTTCCGGGTGATATTCTTGCTGACGGCGAATCGGAAAAATTTGATGCCAAAAAGAGATATGCCGGAACAAGAAACATTTCTGATTTTCTTGAGGTGGTCCGTGACCCACATCTTTCCGGTCCGATGACTGTAGAACCAAACCAAGATAAGATAATCGTGAGATTGCCTAGTGTTGATTATGACAAACTAGCAATTTTCGCAGGATCAAAAACAGAAAAGTTAAATTCAATAATTCAATCGGGTGTTGCCTTTCCCGCCATTCTCATTGCTATGCAATATGCTTTTGAGGATCCTGAATACCACCAACAATTTATGTGGTTCAGCGTTCTGAAAGAACGCGCGGAAAAAGCAAATATTGAGTGGGGTAAGGAAAATATCTCTAACATTGTGCAAACTATATTAAAAAGACCGGTCGAGCGCATGTTGTCAGGATTAAAAGAAATAATAGATGAGCCAGAAGATTAAAATTATGGAACGCATTAAAGTATTTACTACACCATTTCTTCAAAGACTGGGCCAACGGCTTCAGAGCGAAGATGCAATTCGTGGATATGTTGCGGGCAAAGCCCCAAGTTTTTCTGCGTCCGATGTCAGAGACACTATTCTTGAAATTGAAGCATTACCAAAACTTGATGCCGATCTTACCGCATTTGAAAATGCGCGAGCTCTTTATGAGTCGTTGCGTGGATTAGATCGTACTATGGCATCGGATCAACGACTGTGGGCGTGGCTAGCTCATGTGCCATTTATGGACTATATGGCAAAACGATGGCCGGTTGCAGACCAGTCAGAAGAAAAACGTTCACGATACATTGCCCAACACTGGTTTGTAGGCACACAGACAACCACAGCGTATTTACGCCATGGTATCGCTTTACTTTGGTGGGGAGCACATATTACTTACGATGAAAAAAGGGAGGACCCTTTTGAACTTACGCGAGAATTTTTTGCACTTTATGAGTATACAAGACAACTAGACGGCTCTCTTGGTAAATCTGACTCATTTGTTCATGTTCTGCTTGATTTTATTTCAAATAATCCAAAGTATTTTGAACAATTCAAAGAGGATAAAGTTCGTGCGCTAATGCGTCGGTTAAATTTTGTCGGTGCTTATAGAATTTTACCAGCACTCGACGATAAAAATTTGAGAAATATCCTTAAGGAATCATTGGTTGATTAACCATTAATTTGCGGAATAAACTTTGCCGGATAGCGATGATAATCGTGAGTGAAAGCAGTTGTTTGCGACCGTCCCGCACTGCGAAAAGACCACTCCTCGCGAGGTTTCAATGTTGTGAACACTCTGATGATAGTTGCAGTAGCTAGCATAGGTTTGATAAAGCAATTATAGCATTTTTTCCAAAACCTTGAATACTTGGGTTATCCTTTCACCGAATAATCGACTGCGTTTCGCCCTTTATCAGATTTGGGCTTCGGTGTCTCAAACCACTCCGGATGAACTTTGTAGATAGCCCGTAGTTTCTGTATACTTCTATCAAGATCCTCGAATTTGAGCCGTACTTTCGGTTCAAAGTTCCGGGCATCGTCCCCGCCAGTCAGAAAAAATAAAGCGCCTATTGGCGCTTTATTTTTTGCCCTATACTAATACTATGATACGAAAAATACTTTTCTACGGAGGTATTGTCTTGATCATCATCCTTATACTTGGTGGCATGAATAAAGAATCAGATCCTGACGAACCAGATTTGAGTGGGAAGACCGTCAAGCTAGACCCACCAACAAGTACTACTCGATCATTCCATCTCGGCTTTACACGCTGGCCGCCTGACTTCTCCGCACAAGCAATCGATGACATGTGGAAATTTATAGGAGAGCACGGTGATCTTCTCGCGCATCATTATGACGCGGGTGTACCGTGGCCTGAGGCGTATGCTGACAGCGCGTTTTCCAAACATGTAATGGATGACTGGAATCTTTCAAAATCAAAAACACCCGCTGGTCATGCTGTGTATGTCGCGATTACACCGCTCGCGGACTCGCGCGATGCGATGGCAAAGTATCTGGGATCGGCAGACAATATGGCAATCCCCGCCCCGTGGAATACTTATGCGCTCGATAGTATGGAGGTAAAACGCGCATACACAAACTACGCAAAACGCATTGTTGCACACTATCAGCCAAATTATTTAGTCATCGGTATTGAAGTCAATGTCGCGCTGACAAAAGATGAATCAGCGTGGCGTGCGTACAAAGAACTGCACAAGCATACCTATGCCGAACTCAAAAAGCTCTATCCGAATCTTCTCATCTCGGCATCATTCTCGTTGCCGCATCTCGAAGGCCTCCCCAACGGCTCTGACAAAACCGCGCAGGAGCAGGAGATACGCTCACTCCTTCCGTATCTCGACTATATCGCCCTCTCAGCGTACCCCTACGGCTGGGAGTATACTGGTGGTAAACTCTCGCCTGTACCCGATTCATATTTTGATACCGCACTCGCGTTTGGCAAACCTCTGGCTATCGCGGAAACCGGCATGCCAAGCCAAAACTTCCGTGCGTATCTCATGAACTGGGAGTTTACCGAAGCCGAACAAACACAATACATCAATATGCTCCTGCGTACCGCTCAACAAAAAAAGTTCTTGTTTATCACAAACTGGTCATCAATCGATTCTGATAAGCTCGCGGCGTCATTCCCACCCATCGTGCGTGATTTTGCGAACTTCTTTGCCTATACTGGACTGCAAAAAAGTGACGGCACTCCAAAAAAATCATTGGAGGTTTGGGATCTCTACAACGCTCAATCGTATCGAAGATAGCAAGCTTACCTCGGCATCATACCGCCGAGTTTTTGGGCGAGCTGGGTTTGCATTTTTTTGTTTGCATCGTTAAGCGCATCTTTGAGCGCGCGTTCTTGATCTGTCTGCGAAAGTTGTGAGTTGAGTGAGATCTCTTCTACCACCAAGGTACCGTTCACCGTCACCTTCACGCCATTGCACTCGGCGGTCACCCGCTCACCCGCCACCATCTGCTGCATCTTACGCAATTCGTTTATTTGCTTGAGTTTGTCGAACATATTATTTCTTTACTACATTAATCGGCGCCCCTTTCAAGAAAGCTTCGATATTATCGAGCGTCGTATCAAGAATGCGCTGAAGTGCTTCACGAGTATTAAATGCATTATGTGGCGTAATCACTACATTGGGCATATCAAAGAGCACGTGATTGGCAAGAATTGTTTTAAGATCATGCCCCTCTGGGTGCCCATGCACAATAAAATCAAGTTCATCTTTAATAACCCCTTCTTCTTCAAGTACATCAAGACCCGCGCCACCAATCTGTCCATTTTTAAGTGCCATAACCAAGGCTTGCGTATCTACCACTGGACCACGACTCGTATTGATGAGCACTGCATTTTTTTTCATAAACGGAAATGATTTTTCATTGAACAAATGATGTGTCTCGGGCATATATGGTACATGAATCGTTACCACATCGCTTGCGCGTAGCACGTCTTCGAGTGACATATATTCGAAGTTAAACTCTTTAGCCAAATCTTGGTTTGGATGTGGGTCATAGGCGACTACACGCATATCAAAACCTTTGGCAATCTTGATACTATGCTTGCCAATACGCCCCGTGCCAATAACACCGATGGTCTTTCCCTTGAGATCAAACCCTTGGAGCGCATCAAACTTGAAACTGCCCGTCTCGCGAATCTGATCATACGCAAGGTATATCTTACGTGAAATCGAAAGCAAAAGAGCAAAAGCTTGCTCTGCTACCGTGTTCTCTCCATATGACGGTACGTTAGATACGGGAATATTTTTTGCTGCCGCAGCCACAAGATCAACATGATCGTAACCAGTCGAGCGAGTAGGGATAAACTTGAGATTTGGTAATGCGTCGATGACTGGCTTTGAAACCACCGAATCCACAAACACACAGGCAATCTCAGCCGATGTATCTTGTGGTAGCTTATCTGGCGTCACAATATCAGTGACAAATGACGGTTCCACAGCGAGCGCTCGTTTGGCAATTTTTTGCTGTAAGTATTCCTGCTCCCAAAGTTTTGTTCCGAAAAAAGTTGTCTTCATGCGTACTATCCTAACGTTTTTTCTTTTTCTGCGATAGAGATAATCGTCTTGACGACTGTATCAGGATTGAGTGAAATACTTTCGATACCTTGCTCAATTAAGAAAAGTGCGAAGTCCGGTAAATCTGATGGCCCCTGTCCGCAAATGCCGATATATTTACCGCGTCGACGGCATACCTTGATGGCTTGAGCAATAAGCTCACGTACCGTAGGATCATTTTCATTTGAGATATGACTCACGATACCCGAGTCTCGATCAAGTCCCAACGCCAATTGAGTCAGGTCATTGGAACCGATTGACATGCCATCAAATAAATCAAGAAACTGGTCAGCAAGAAGTACATTAGAGGGAATCTCACACATAACATAGACGGGTACGGCATCTGCCTTGTCTGGCGCGAGTGATTTCGCCACCAATCCAACTGACGCCATAATCTGTAAGGTCTGTTTTCCCTCTTCGATTGTTCGGCAAAACGGTACCATCGGTATCACATTGGTAAGCCCCATTTCATCGCGGACTTTTTTAATCGCATGACATTCAAGCATAAAAGCCTCTTTGAACTTCGGATCATAGTAGCGAGATGCCCCTCGCCAACCGATCATGGGATTTTCTTCAACAGGCTCAAATGCTTCGCCACCCAAAAGTGTTCGATATTCATTTGTCTTAAAGTCAGAGAAACGCACGATTACCGGACGTGGATAAAACGCCGCACCTATTTTTGCGATACCGTAAGCAAGGTTATCTACATAAAATGCTGTTTTATCGTGCCACCCTGCGGTGCGATGTTCAATCTCTTTTTTGATCTTTGGCGAAAGTTTTGAAAACTGTAGCAACGCCATGGGGTGAATACCGATGTGTGATGCGATAATAAACTCCTCGCGTGCGAGCCCTACGCCCATCACTGGCAAAAAGGAGCGTTCAAACGCGATATCAGGAGTAGCAATATTCACCATCACCTTAGTCTTTGGCGACGGCAGCGCCTTCATATCATGCGACATCATTTTAAATTTCAGACGACCCGCAAGCACTATACCTTCGCTGCCTGTTGTATCAATCGTCACATCGGTACCGGTCTTGAGTGCGCGCGTCGCGTTGCCACATCCTACAATAGCTGGGATTCCAAGCTCACGACTGACAATAGCCGCATGCGACGTCCTCCCACCTTTATCTGTCACGATAGCTGAAGCAATCTTCATAATCGGCTCCCAATCAGGATCCGTCATAGTCGTGACGAGCACCTCGCCTTTTTGAAACTTACTAATATCTTTAGGATTCAGAATGACGCGCACCTTGCCTACCGCTACCTTACTACCAACCGAAATACCGCGCACCAATTCTTTACTATTCTCAGTACGCACATATTCGGTCACCTTTGTAAAATCGCGTTCTGCTTGAACCGTTTCAGGTCGCGCCTGCACGATAAAAAGTTCGCCTGTTTTGCCATCACGTGCCCACTCCATATCCATGGGCGTCCAGCGTCCCCGCTTTTCTGAATAGTGCTGTTCTATTTCAACGGCCCACCCTGCAAGCGTAGCAACTTCAGCATCACTCATCACGAAGCTCAATCGATCACGGGCAGAGGTTGAGACAACTTTTGTTTTCTTGACTCCAGCGCCACCTCCCTTCGCGTATATCATCTTTTTTGATTTGTCCGCGAGTTTTTTTTCAATAATGGCGCTCTGCGCCTTGCCAAGCATGGGCTTAAAAACCAAATACTCATCAGGCGTCACGTGCCCCTGTACGATCATCTCACCAAGACCCCACACGGCGTTGATCACTACTACATCTTTAAACCCGCTCTCGGTATCGATAGAAAACATCACACCTGAAGCACCAAGATCGGAGCGTACCATCTGCTGAATGCCAACTGAGAGTGCAATCTGCTCATGCGCAAATCCTTTATCAACACGGTAGGAAATCGCGCGATCGGTAAAGAGTGACGCCATAGCTGACTGTATGCCAGTCGTCACATCGCGTACGCCACGAATCCCCAAATATGTCTCATGCTCTCCCGCGAAACTTGCCCCCGGCAAATCTTCTGCAGTAGCACTTGAACGAACGGCGACATCAATATTTTTGCCATACCGCTGCTCCATCTCGGCATATGCACCAGCAATGTCAGTAGCGAGATCATCGGGCATGCGAGCACGCAAGATCATCGTTCGAACAGCCTTACCTCGACGAGCTAAATCCTTGAGATTGCTCGTATCGAGACCTTTGAGCGCTTGAGCTATTTGTGCTGTTAGACCTGTTGAGTCAAGAAAATATCGATAAGCATCAGCAGTTGTGATAAAGCCAGACGGCACACGAATGCCCTTTGCGGTAAGGTTGCGGATCATCTCGCCAAGCGAGGCATTTTTACCTCCCACGCGAGCTACATCATCGATACCTACCTCTTCCATCCATACAATATATTTTTTATTCATATTATGATTTTAGCGCAAGAATAAGATCCGATACATTGGAACCGGTATGACCTGTCGAAATAGCATCACCTGTACGCGCAAAAAATGTATACGCATCGTTTTCGGCAAGATACGTATCGCCCATAATACTCTCGCGCGACGCGTGCCGCTGCGTCTCAGCATCAGCGATACCGCCCGCTACGTCAGAATTATCCCTCCCATCAGACGCAAGTGATACTATCAACTCACCCTCTTTAATATCAGCAAGTGCTGCAAGCGAAAGCTCTTGGTTGCGCCCGCCTACCCCGTGACCGCGCACGACGACGGTCGTCTCACCTCCATAAAGCAATGCGGATTTGGACGGCGCTGCATGGAGGTCCGCCATAATGGCTCCTGCCACATCGCACGCCTCGCCTGAGAGCGATCGTGTTTTAACGTCAGCCGCATAACCGAGACGCCGTGCCTCTTTTGCCATCGCGCTTAGAGCACGCTCATTCGATATCAATAAAACATTCCAAACATTATTAAAATATCTATTATCTTTAGGAGTCTCGAGCAGTTCAACCGGACGATCGCCGAGTGGAACACGGTACTCGTTTAAAATTTTGAGCGCATCAATCGCAGATGTCTCATCTTTGATTGTGGGTCCTGACGCTACAAATGAAATGTCGTCGCCTGGCACATCAGAAACGATAAGCGATATCACCTGCGCTGGATACGCGTAGCGAGCCAAATGCCCGCCGCGAGCGAGCGATATGTGTTTGCGAACAGTATTTATTTCTTGAATGGTGGCGCCAGCCTTAATGAGCATGCTTAGTACAAGCCTCTCATCGATACATGACGCTCCTTCGCCAGGTAAGCACAACAAAGTTGATCCACCGCCCGAGACGAACACAATAACTAGATCGCGCTCAGTAAGGCGCTGAAGTCTATCCACGATGCGGCGGGTTACCTCGACATTTTGATCGGTCGGGTATGGGTGAGTGCCCGTAAAACACTCAATGCGCTGCGTCTTACACGTATCGGCAATCGCCACATCGAGCACAATACCCCCCGTAAGCCGGTCGCCCAATATATCTTCCATCGCAACAGCAGCTTCAGACGCGCACTTGCCTATGCCAATAAAAAAAACGCGATTAGTAAGAGTAAGAGAACATACCTCATCACGTATACATAAGGCATCATCACGAAACGTAATAGATTCACGGATCGCACGACCAGTATCGATTGCTTGCAATCCTGCCTCTAGGATATGTAGTGCGTCACGCCGCAACGGTGTTGAGGTGAGTGTATCAATATTTTTTATTTTTTGAGCATGAACGTCATCCATGAGGCCAGTATACCATGAATACGTCTAAACTTTACAGAACTTTTGTGACTGAAATAGCGTTTGTAGCGCCAATTGCCCCGAGCTTCGCACCGGACACAAATACCACCAAATCTCCATTTGATAGATGTCTGGATTTTTTGAGCATAGTGAGCGCTTTCTTCTCAAGCTCAACAATCGTGCGAGTACCAGTAACGACGATTGATGAGACGCCCCATACAATACTCATGCGCCGCGCAATTGCTTCGCTTGGCGTTGCAGCGATAATGCATGTCTGCGGACGATATCGTGAAATGGCGCGTGCGCTATGGCCGGAAACCGTGCCGACCAAAATGATATGTGCTCCGACTTGTGCGGCAACATATTTTGCTGATTTGCCAATAGCAACATCGATAGAATGATACCCATCTTTTTCTTTTAAAAACGGTTCGCCCACGTCTTTCTCAGTCTCTTCGAGGATCTGACGCATCATGCGGACAGACTCGAGTGGATACTTGCCTGATGCCGATTCCGCCGACAGCATAACAGCATCTGCAGAGTCATATACTGCATTGGCAACGTCATTGACCTCGGCACGCGTGGGAATAGCATTTTTAGTCATACTCTCAAGCATTTGCGTAGCCACAATCACCGGCTTCATAGCTTTGTGTGCCTTCTCGATAATTTCTTTCTGACGCATGGGTAATTGCCAGAGCGGAGTCTCAATACCAAGGTCTCCTCTGGCGACCATCACGGCGTCAGACTCATTGATGATATCTTCGAGGTTTTGCAATGCTTCGGGCCGTTCGATTTTGGCGATCAATTTGATAGGTGCGGATCCAATGAGCTTGCGTGCCTCACGCATATCATCACCGTTGCGGATAAAAGAGACAGCGATATAATCAACTTTTTGGCGAATTGCATACGCCATATCGCTCTTATCTTTTTCTTCAAAAATGTTGGCGCGCAGTTTAAGTTCGGGTACATTGATACCTTTGTGTGAATACAGCGTACCGCCACGCAACACGCGCGCTACAAACTGCCTACCTAAAAGCCCCTTGGTGCCGATAACCTCGAGCAAGAGTGAGCCGTCATCGAGAAACATGCGACTGCCCTTTGAGGCGCCTTTCGCAAAAATAGGCGACGGTACTGGTATTGCGCCACCTTCCTCATACTTGGAAATGGTTGTATCAAGGATCACTTCGGCATCATCGCGCAATAGCACGCCTTCTTTTGGCAGCGCGCCCACACGCATTTTGGGACCCTGTAAGTCAGCAATGATACCGATAAATTTACCCGTCTCGCGCTCAAACTCGCGGATCAATTTGATACGACGGCCATGATCAGCTTGCACGCCATGCGAAAAATTGAGACGCGCAGCATCTACGCCCTCGGCGAGCAAGCGTGAAAGGTTTTCCCGCGATTCTGACGCGGGCCCGATAGTTGCGATGATTTTTGTCTTTCGTTGTAAATGCATATATTAATCTACTTTCATGCCACGCAAGATGCGAACTCGGTCTTCGATCGGCGGATGTGTCATAAACATCTTGGTGAGCCACGACACTTTTTTTTCTTTGCCCTGATACGGGTCATCAAGCCACAGGTGCGCTGTCGCGTGATTTGCCTGCGCCATGGGCGTATGATCTTGCGCCAACTTTTCGAGGGCTGATGCGAGGCCTTCAGGATACCGAGTAAGTAGTGCGCCTGACGCATCAGCTAAATATTCACGCCTACGCGAGACCGCAAGTTGCATGAGCGTTGCCAAAAGCGGCGCTAAAAGCGAGAGCGCGATACCAATGATGATAAAAACAATTTGCGCCTGCCCACCACGCTCTCTATCAGATCCGCTCCACCACATGCGGCGGATAAACATATCAGCCATCAGCTGGATAACACCTACCAGCACTACCGCGACGGTTGATACCAACATGTCACGATTGCCAATGTGAGACATCTCATGCGCGAGCACGCCTTCAAGCTCTGTGCGATTCATGCGCTCCAAAAGACCTGTCGTGACCGCTATCATCGCGTGCTGGGGATTGCGACCCGTGGCAAATGCATTGGGTTGTGCGGTTTGTACTAGATAGATGCGGGGCTTGGGGAGGCCTGCGGTGATCGCGAGGTTTTCGATAATATTGTGTAGATCAGGGGCTTCCGCGTCTTTAAGCTCTTTGGCACCCGTAGTGGCGATCACGAGCTTATCAGACCACCAATATGAAGCAACGCTCATAGTAGTACTCAAGATAACTGCGAACAGCAAAATACCAAGGTTGCCATAAGCCTGAGAAAATATCCACCCGATCGACATGACGAGCGCAAAAAACACTGTCATCAAAAGCCAAGTCTTTCGGATATTAGAATCCTTGTGCGTCCAGAGTGTTGCCATGTTTTCCTAAAATGCTACTTTGACCGGCTCGCGCGCGGCAGGAGTCTCGTCGAGATCAAAGAATTCTTCTTTTTTAAAGCCAAAGCTACCCGCGATGATATTTGATGGAAACGATTCAACAGCTGTATTGAGCTCCATCACATTGGTGTTAAAGAAACGACGAGCCGCCTGAATCTTATTTTCGGTGTCTGACAATTCGCGTTGAAGTTCGAGGAAATTGGTATTTGCCTTAAGATCCGGATATGCCTCCGCAATAGCAAAAATGCTCTTGAGAGCTCCCGTAAGCATGTTTTCTTTCTCCGCGCGGTCGTGCGCATTGCCACCGCCAGCGAGTGCGGACGCGCGTGCCTTGGTCACATTTTCAAATGCTTGTGATTCGTGCTTCGCGTACCCTTTGACGGTTTCTATAAGGTTTGGGATGAGATCATAGCGACGCTTGAGCTGCACTTCGATATCACTCCATGCCTCGCGTACACGATTGCGCAAACGAACAAAGCGATTGAAGGCGAAAATGGCCCACAACACCACGACACCGAGAACTCCGATAACGATATAAAGAGTCGTATTCATAGCGTCTATTATACCACAAAAGAAAATAATGCAAAAGAGCTAACCCATGCCCATCTCAAAGTCAGTCTCTTCGTCTGCCTTATTGAGAAGGCCGATAAGCTCTCTGTCCATACGCTCAACTGCGTCTTCTTCAATGGCGCCGATCTCGCGCGCGAGTTTTTCCTCCATACCATTAAGCGTCGCGAGCTCACGATTCAACACATCAAGGTCATCTTCGATAGATCCAAGTTCACTTTTGAGTTCACCAAAAAACCGATGCGCCTCGGCACGAAGCTGTTGAATATTTAACGAGTTGTCATCCGCGGCATTCATAGGACTCTCTTTATTGCTCTCTTTATTATATTCCCCTCGGGGAATACTTTCCCAGCGATAGAACGTCCTATGCTTTCAGCTTTGTTATATTGCCGTGGTGATAATGTGCGGCCCTTGCTCATTGCCTCAGCCTCAAAGTATTTGCGAGCAATATGCCCTGCGCGCATAGGCGTGAGTGTTTCGCTCTCCCCCGCTAAATACTTAAAACGCGCCGGATCAGTGATACGCCAAGTCAGACGACCATCAAGCACTGCTTCTTTATTCCATTTTTTGATAAAGGTATCAATGTTCGCAGAGCCCTCTTTTGTTTCTTTTTTGTTTTTATTGCCACCCTCAATCACGCGTAAACCTCCTTTGGGCATCACGGGCAAGTCTTCGGGTGGCGAACCCTTGGCAATAATATCATCACGCACTTCGAGTCCTGCCGCACGCGCAAATCGCCGCTGTTGCTGACGAAATGGACGAGCCGCCGCCTCATTTTCTTTTAGCTCGTCCTGCGCATAGTCCTTTTTTTCGATCACACGCTTAATAAACGGTTTTCTACTTTTTGCGATGCCCTGCAGTCTTTGAATGTCATTTTCTAATGTCTTGCGCTTCACGGGGTCAGGCTCGCGGCGTAGCGCATTGCGCTTTTCTGTGAGCTTCTCCTCATATGCATCGAGACGGCGGTTTACCAGCGCAAGACGCTTATCGGCCTTGTCGATAGTGGCCCGGGCGACTTTGAGCTGGGACTCATACGGGTCGAGCCGCTTATCGATCTTCTCAAGCACACCTGAAGCCAGCGTGCGCATACCGTTTTCAAAAAAGCGTTTCTGATTTTTAAAATTTGTTTCTTCGTTTTCCCTTTTTCCAAGCTCTGCACGCGCGTCAATGATACGACTTTCGAGTCGCTCTTCTTCGGATCGCAAAATCTGCAATCTTTTTGGATCATCTGCATATTTCTTTTGTTCCTTTCGGTTTGCATCAAGTGCCTGCTCCTCATCATTCGCCGCCTTTTGTGCGCGTTCGCGTTTGAGTGAAGGATATCCTACAAAACGCTCGTAAAGCTCCATACCCTTACCACCCAGCATGAGTACGCCGCGCTCAGCAAGTGTCGCTGCACCCCGCATGCCCGCCGCCATTAAATATTCGCGCACACCCGGGCGCGCGTCAGCCAGTGGGTCTTTTGAGCGCTCTTTCTTTGTTGCTGGTTTTTCAGCGACAGCGCCTAGATCGTTCTCAAGCGTTTTATTATATCGTTCGTTGAGCTTATCCGTATCAACGCGAGGATCGTCTTCAAGTGTTTTATCATATTTATCACGCACTCTTTCTGGTTTCTGGATAACCATGTCTTCGGCGAGTTCAATAACCTCTGGCTTTTTCTCTCTGCCAGCTTTCATATCTTCGAGTTCGCGGATACGAGTAGTACGCCTCTCTGACTCTTCTTCTGCTAATTCATTTGCTCGCGTACGGTTGTATCCAGCATCCTTATACCGCTCGGTAAGACGGTTTTCTTGTGCATCCTTCTCAAGCTCTTGGAGAGAGCGTTTGTGCTCTTGAAGCTCGGCATCTGCGCCACGCTCGCGCGCAGGGCCTTCTTGATCCTTACGCTCTGCCGCTATGTCACCTGCGACCTCCTTCTCACCATTACGCTCAAAAAACGCCTGAAGTCGATCATTGTAATCGTCAATATCTTGATCTTTTTTTGTCAGTGCTGGCCGCTCAGGTTGCTGTTTTGGTTCTTCAGAAGATTCGGGAGATGGGCTTGGTGCCTTTTCCATATATATAGTGTAGCAAAAAGAAATGAATAAAAACGAAAAACCTTTCCACAGGGGAAAGGTTTTTCGTTTTTAAATGACCGGCTAGCTTAGTAATCCATCCCTCCCATGCCGCCCATACCTCCGGGCATGCCCGTGGGTGCATCTTTTCTCTCGGGGATGTCAACAATCGCCGCCTCGGTTGTCAGCAACATGGCTGCCGCTGATGTTGCATTTTGCAGTGCCGAGCGAGTTACTTTGACAGGATCAATGACACCGGTCGCAATCATGTCGACATAATCTTCGCGCGAGACATCGTAGCCCCATACCGGCCACTTGGTCGCACCTGCAAGATTCGCGACATCGATCTTTTCTTTCTCAAGCCAAATTTTGGTAAGACCGCCAACGACATCGGCAGGAGTCTTGCCTGCGTTGAGCATGATCTGCTCAAACGGCGCGCGAAGTGCGCGTTGCAAGATGCGTGTTGCCGCCTCTTGTGCCTCAATCATCTGCGGAGCTTTGTTGTCAGCTTGCTTGAGATTCTTCAGATTATATGAAGAGTACAGCAATACCACGCCGCCACCCGGCACGATACCTTCTTCGATCGCCGCCTTGGTAGCTGATACCGCGTCTTCAATGCGATGCTGTTTTTCTTTTTGCTCTACCTCGGTTGCCGCACCCACGCGGATGACAGCCACACCGCCCGCGAGCTTCGCGTAGCGCTCTTGAAGTTTTTCTTTATCAAATGAAGATTCGGAATCTTCTATTTGTTTTTTGATTTGTGAGGCGCGTTTTTCGATATGCGCGCGCTCACCTTTACCATCGACAATCGTGGTGTGTTCTTTGGTCGAGATTACTTTGCGAGCAGACCCCAACATGGTGAGCTCAGCCTTTTCGAGCTTCAAGCCAATATCTTCGGAGATCACCGTGCCGCCGGTCACAATCGCGATGTCTTCGAGCATCTCCTTTCGGCGATCACCATATCCAGGCGCCTTGATAGCAAGTGAATGGAAGGTGCCACGAATCTTGTTAACGATAAGAGTCGCAAGCGCCTCACCCTCGATGTCTTCGGCAATGATGACAAGTTCTTTTTTGCCTGATTGAGCGAGTTTTTCCAAAATCGGCAAAATATCTGCGATCGCGGAAATTTTGCGGTCAGTAATTAAAATCTTTGGATCGTCGTACACCGCCTCCATCCTATCAGGATTGGTCACCATGTACGGTGCTACATATCCCTTATCGAACTGCATGCCTTCAACGACTTCGTGAGAAACGCCAAAGGTCTGTGATTCTTCTACCGTGATCACACCGTCTTTGCCAACCTTCTCGATGATGCTCGCGATAAGCGTACCGATCTCGGCATCTTTCGCAGAAATGGTCGCTACCTGCGCCCATTTTTCTTTTGAGTCGATTTTGAGCGCGTTCTTTTTGAGAAGTTCGCCCATTTCACCCGCACCATTCAAAAGCGCGTCTTTGAGCGCCATAAGTGAAAGCGTGGAAGAACCGGCAAGCTCCAAAAGACCTGCGTTAAAAATAGATTGCGCGAGAAGCGTTGCAGTGGTCGTACCGTCACCTGCGATGTCATTGGTTTTTGAAGCAACTTCTTTGACAATCTCGACGCCCATGTTTTCTACTTTGTCTTGAACTGAGATTTCTTTGGCAATCGTCACGCCGTCATTCGTAATGACAGGAGAGCCGTACCCTTTTTCAATGACGACATTGCGACCTTTCGGACCAAGGGTTACTTTGACTGCGTTTGCGAGCGTGTCGACACCGCGCTGGAGTGCCGCGCGTGCTTTTTCATTAAATACAATTTCTTTTGATGCCATATTATTGTTCAATTACTGCGAGAATATCTTCTTCGCGCGCTATCAAATACTCTTTGCCTCCGACCTTAATCTCAGATGGCCCGTACTTTGCGAATAGTACGCGCGATCCTACTTTGATACTCATAGGAACCATCTTGCCATCATCGGTCATCTTGCCGGGGCCAACTGCGACAACGCGTCCTTCTTCGGGGCGTTCTTTCTCAGCCGTATCGGGGATGACAATACCTGACGAAGTCTTGCCTTCGCGCTCTTCGCGAGAAAGAGTCTCGAGAAGCACACGATCACCAAGTGGTTTGATTGTCATATATGCTTATATAATAGAAATTTTAATATTTAGCACTCTCGACTCAAGAGTGCTAATAGAGCCATTCTAAAGAAAAACTTAGGTATGTCAAGCGCTCCGCCTTGCGTGCGTGTGGGGCAAGAGTAGTCTAAAAGCAGAGCACCTCGACAACCCGACAACGCAACTAAAAACTTAAAGGAGGAAATGCGATGAGTATGCAAGAAGTACTGCGGCTCGTCGCCAGAGACTTTCGCCATGTAACCGCAGAAGTAGGCCGCATCGGCAACTTGTGGAATATCGCCCGAGAGCTCCCTGCGGCAACCGCGATGTTTCTCGACTCACTCCTCATCGACGATGAAGTAGGTACTGAGGAGGCGCTAACGCCTCATGTAATCTTCATGCCAGGGTTTTTCGCACGCTTTGAATACTACCTGCGCCTCGGCGCATACTTGCGCGAAAACGGCGTGAAGCTGATCATCCCCACGAACCTGCGCCGCAATACGCTCGGCTGGCGAGAATCACATGAGCTACTCTCGCGCGCGATCAAAGTAGACGAAGACGCCACGGGTGCTGTACCAATCCTCATGGGTCACTCCAAGGGTGGCGCCGACATCCTCGGCACACTCCCCGATCATCCCGAGATCGAACTTGCGATCTTCGCAAGCTCACCACTCAGGGGCGCGTCTCTTCGTGCACTCAACCTCTATCTCTCGCTTGCGTCAGGTGAGCATAACCTACCCTTTGATCCGTCATCACTCACGGATCCGACACTGCTCGCCAAAATAGTGGTCGCTGTCAGTGACTATGACCCCGTAGTACCGGCTCGCGAAGCTGAACTCGAAGGTGCGCGCCATACCATCAAGGCCGAGAAAAAATCATGGCCCGATATGTGGCACAGCCACACGGGTATCGCCTACCACATTCGCGAGCAAGTACTCGCGACTATCCGCGAAAACCAAGCGAGAGCTCATGCCGCCTGAAACATCAAAACCAAAAGTCATCCATCTCGAAACACAAACCGGCGATATCGATCCACGCACCGGCAGGTCATCAAAACCTTCCGAAAGCGGAATCCACGGTCTGCGCTCCTCGCGCGCCGAACAGCGCCGCGAACAGGCTGACATTCCTCCTCCACCAGACGCAACGCGCCACCCCGAAACCAAGTAGGGGTGGCGCATTTTTCTTTTTTATAGAACCTATTTACCGAATTCTTTTTTCAGCCACTGGCCGGTATATGATTTGGCGACTTTCGCCACTTCTTCGGGTGTACCTTCGGCGATGATCATGCCGCCACCCGATCCCCCCTCAGGGCCCAAGTCTATAATCCAATCAGCGTTTTTAAGTACATCAATATTGTGTTCGATGACGAGCACCGTGTTGCCACGCTCTACGAGTGCATCGAGTACGATCATGAGCTTTTGAATATCATCAAAATGAAGCCCTGTCGTCGGCTCATCTAATATGTAGAGTGTTTTGCCAGTCGAGCGGCGTGCGAGTTCGGTTGCGAGCTTTACTCGTTGCGCCTCGCCCCCTGAAAGGGTGGTGGCGGGTTGGCCAAGTTTCATATAACCCAAACCGACTTTTACTAAAGTCTCCGCGCGCTCGCGCACTACGGGGATATCAGTAAAAAAGGTTGCCGCTTCTTCGGCAGACATGTCGAGTACTTGCGCGATATTTTTGCGCTGATATTCAATCTCAAGCGCTTCACGGTTGTACCGCGTACCATGACATTCTTCGCACTCTTGGTAGAGATCGGGCAAAAAATACATCTCGATTTTTTTCACCCCCTGCCCTTCGCACTCTTCGCACCGCCCACCTTTTACATTGAAACTAAACCTGCCCGGACCATAGCCGCGCGCTCGTGCCTCGCGTGTTTTTGAATACAAGTCGCGGATAGGACCGAACATGCCTGTGTAGGTCGCAGGATTCGAGCGCGGCGTACGACCGATCGGTGACTGGTCAACGACGATCGCCTTATCAATCTTATCGAGGCCTGAAATGTTTTTATATGCACCAATCGACCCACGTGTACCATAAAAATGCTCGAGCAAAATTGCCGAGAGCGTATCATTGATGAGCGTTGATTTGCCCGAACCTGATACGCCCGACACACATACGAATTTACCGAGCGGGAGTTTGAGTGTCACATTTTTTAAATTGTGTTCGGACGCGCCTTCCAGTGTGATCCAATCTTTGGCGCGACCCTTGCGCTTGTCACGATGCGCTATTTCTACTTTTTTGCGTCCTGACAAATATTCACCCGTGAGTGTTTTGGCAGACAATATTTTTTTGTAGGTTCCTTCAAAGATTATTTTACCGCCGTGTTTACCAGCGCCCGGCCCCAAATCCACAATCCAATCAGCACCTTCCATAGTCTCTGCGTCATGCTCTACCACCAATACCGTGTTACCCAAATCGCGCAGATGTTTGATGGTCTCGAGCAACATTGCATGATCACGCGAATGAAGACCGATTGACGGCTCATCGAGCACGTAAATAACGCCAGTGAGTTGCGAGCCAATCTGTGTTGCAAGTCGCACGCGCTGCGCCTCACCTCCCGCAAGCGTAGTCGAAGTGCGTGAGAGCGTCATATATTCAAGACCGACATTCATCAAAAACTCGACGCGACGAATGATTTCTTTGAGTATCAAGTGTGTCTCGCGGGGCGCTTTTTTTAAATATGTTTTGAAAAACTGTAAAACTTCCGAGATTGAAAGATTTGATATATCTGCAATGTTTCTACCATCAACGGTCACGCCGATTGCTTCTGGCTTAAGACGCTTGCCACCGCACGCGCTACACGGCTGGACTACCATATACCTTTCAATCTCGCCTCGCGTCCATTCGGACTCGGTATCTTTCCATCGGCGTTTGAGGTTTGGGACAACGCCTTCAAACACACCCTCCTCGCCGTTCAAAATAGTTTCAATGATTTTTTTCGGCAGCGTGCTCACTGGCTTATCAAGCGCGAAGTGGTAGCGTGATGCCAAATCTTCGAGCATCCACCAATACCATGACTGACGGCCAACCTTGTGCGATGCGCGCGCCCATGGCTGAATGGCGCCTTCAAGTAATGAAAGCTTTTCGTTGGGGATCACAAGTTTTGCGTCAACCTCGAGCGTCGAGCCAATACCAGTACATGCAGGGCACGCGCCATACGGACTATTAAAAGAAAAAGCGCGCGGCTCCAAATCAAAAAGGGAAATGCCACAATCAGGACATGCCAAGTGTTCGGAAAACAATATATCTTCTTGCGTATTGTTTGCTACCAAAAACCCTTTGCCGATTTTTATCGCTGTCTCTATCGAGTCGCGCAATCGTGCTTTATCAAGCTCGCCATCAATCACGAGGCGATCGATAACGACTTCGATAGTATGTTTTTTCTTTGGATCGGGTTCAAGATCTTTTGCCTCCTCGATGCGCATGACCTCGCCATCAAAACGCACGCGCAGAAACCCGCCGCGCTCAACTTCACCAAGCACTGATTTGTGTTCGCCCTTTTTGCCGCGCACCACTGGCGCAAGAAGGAGCATTTTGGTACCGAGATCAAACGAAACAATTTTTTTCATAATCTCATCAGGCGTCTGGCGGCGTACCGGCTTGCCACAGTTAGGACAATGTGGGATACCCGCGCGAGAATACAAAAGACGCAAATAGTCATGAATCTCAGTGATGGTACCCACCGTACTGCGTGGATTTTTTGAAATTGTTTTTTGATCGATCGCAATCGCCGGTGACAATCCTTCGATCGATTCGAGATCGGGTTTTTCTTTGATGCCTAAAAATTGCCGCGCGTAGCTTGAGAGTGATTCGACAAATCTTCGCTCGGCCTCGGCATAGATAGTATCAAACGCGAGCGACGACTTGCCAGAGCCGGAAAGCCCTGTGATGACAACGAGAGAATTTTTGGGGATATCAACATCAACATTCTTGAGGTTGTGTACGCGCGCACCTCGTAGCTTGATAAAATGTTGGTCGCTTTTCTTCATGAGTTTTTAAGATCCCCTTTTTAAGAAGTAATGCATTATACCCCCGAAAAGTTTTCACTTCAAGATGTGGGTAGACCGAGGCGCAAAATGCCCATATGATGCCTCTATGCAGCAACAAGAACTCTCGGGCATTATCAAAACTGCGCCTCAAACACCGGGGGTCTATTTTTTTAAGAATGCTCGCGGACGCGTCATCTATATAGGAAAGGCGGCAAATTTGCGCGCGCGCCTACGCTCGTACACACAAGGGGGCTGGAAAAACGATATGGTGCGCGAGGCCGCCAATGTCGAATGGAAAGAGCTCACCTCTGATATCGAAGCACTCATCACTGAGTCAGCATACATCAAATCGTATAAACCAAAATATAACCTTGTCATGCGTGATGACAAAAATTATTTTTTTGTCGCCTTTTCCAAAGATACTTTCCCGCGCATCTATCTAACCCACCAACCGGGTGCCGAGAAGCAATCGCGCGCGATCGGGCCCTTTACCGATGGTGCCGCTATCAAGCGCGTAGTCATGCTCTTACGCAGAGCGTTCCCCTACTGCACCTGCCCTCCGCGACCGCGACACAAGCGCCGATGCGTAAACGCGCAGATCGGTAGATGTCTTGGTTTTTGCTGCGTTGACACGCTCTCAACGCCCGCTGACAAAAAACAATACAAGCTCAATATGGAAGCGATACGCAAAGTACTGATGGGTAAAACAAAAACACTCGCACGCGAACTCTCTACAAAGATGGAACGCGCCGCCAAGACGCGCCACTACGAAGAAGCGCAAAAACTGCGCGATCAGATAACGAGTCTCGCGCACATCTTTGAGCATCAACCGTATTTGCAAAACGATATGGCGGCCGAACGCCAGCGCGCGCTCCGACTGCTCGCAGAATTACTACAGCTCGACCACCCACCCGGGCGCATCGAGTGCTTTGATATCTCACATCACCAAGGATCATCGTCAGTAGCGTCAATGGCGGTATTTGCGGGAGGTATGCCAGCTAAAGATCAGTATCGAAAATTTATCGTCAAAACAGTCAAAGGTGTCGATGATTTTGCGTCACTCTACGAGGTAGTAGGCCGCCGCCTTCGCCGTGATGACTGGCCAAAACCTGATCTTATTATCATTGATGGCGGAAAAGGACAGTTGAGCGCGGTCGCAAAACTTGCCGAAAAACATTCAATACCCATCGCGTCAATCGCAAAGCGCGAAGAAGAACTCTATGTACCGGGCCGGCGTGCGCCCTTTGCGCTCAAAACACTCCCCCAACCGCTCTTCAATCTTATTACGGCACTCCGAGACGAAGCGCACCGCTTTGCTATTTCCTTTCATAGGGCACGAAGCCGACAGCTTGTCGTACGAGGGTAATCTGCGTATACTAGAGCAATGCAAACTATATTGCCCTATATCCAAATACTTATCTCGATACTCATTGTCGCACTCGTGCTTTTGCAACAGCGCGGCTCGAGCTTGGGCGGATCATTTGGCGGAGACTCCGCAACCTACAATTCCCGCAGGGGTGCTGAAAAGTGGCTCTTTCGCGCGACCATCCTCCTCGGTGCGTTATTCATAGTATCTACCCTCGCTCCGCTCTTTTTGCGCTAAGTACTCATGGGTCGGCTTATGCCAACGCGCTCCGAGTGGCGGACTCTCTTCGACACTCTTACCCGTCGTGAGAAAATAGCTTTTCTCTTTTTTTTGTTTGTCGCGTGGGCAGCGATCAATGTACTCCTGGTGCGCGTCGATCGTGATTTTTCAAAAGAAATCCCCGCGCGGGGCGGATCGTTGACGGAAGGCATAGTGGGCATACCGCGCTTCATCAATCCACTCCTTGCTCTATCTGATGTTGATCGTGACCTCGCCCGCATTGTGTACGCGGGACTCGTAAAGCCCGACGGCAAAGGTGGATTTGTCCCCGAGCTTGCGGAACGCTATGAGATTTCAGAAGACGGCCTTACCTATACCTTTTGGCTACGCGAAGGATTGCGCTGGCATGATGGAGAAATACTCACTGCCGCAGACATTGCCTTTACCGTAGAACTTGCAAAAAATCCTGCCATCCGAAGTCACCGCCTCGCGCACTGGGAAGGTGTTGGTATTGAAATTAAAAACGAGCGAGAAATAGTTTTTCATCTCAAGCGTCCCTACGCACCGTTTTTGGGAAATGCCACCATGGGTATTTTACCAAAACACTTGTGGCACGACACACAACCCGAAGCGTTCCCTCTCTCGTCGCTCAACACGGAGCCAGTCGGCGCGGGACCCTTTCATATTGATACCGTCACCAAAGACGACCGTGGTGTCATCACGGCATTTTATCTCAAACGCTTCAAAGGATACCTCCCGCGCCCTCCATACCTCGACACTATTACCTTTTACTTTTACCCGACAGACGCGGCACTCCGCACTGCATTTGAAGACAATGCGATTGATGCCGCAAGTATCGATCACTCATGGCACACACCATCGCAAAGCATCGTACACGAGATGAGCCTCCCACGCGTTGTAGGTATTTTCTTCAACCAAGACACCTACACACCACTCCGCGACCCCGTACTGCGTGAAGCGCTCGCCAAGGCAACCGATCGAGAGCGCATTGTGAATGAAATTCTTGGCGGGAGAGCTACCGCGACCTCGCTACCTATCCCCCCGGGCACCTTTGCTCACGCGTCAACTCTTGAAAATACCAAGCGCAATATCGAGGGTGCCAAGGAAATACTCGCGAAGGCAAAATACGAAGATACGGATGGTGACGGCATCATCGAAAAACTCGAAGGCAAAAAAGATCGCGTAAAAATTTCATTTACCATCACCACCATCCAAACACCTGAACTCGTGCGTGCAGCCGAGATGGTGCGCGATATGTGGCGTGAGATCGGCGTGGAAGTTACCGTGCAAGCATATGAAAAAGGCGACCTTGATCAAAACTTCATCCGCCCACGAAACTATGACGCGCTCCTCTATGGTCTCGTGATGGGGTACGATGTCGACCCACTTGGTTTTTGGCACGCGCGCCAAATAAAACACCCGGGCTCAAACATCGCGCTCTACGCAAATACCAAAGTAGATACACTTTTGGAAAACGCGCAAAATACTACGAGCAACGACAAGCGTGTCGAGCTCTATACGCTCTTCCAAGAAGAAATCGCCAAAGATCGCCCTGCGATATTTCTCTATAGCCCCCATTATTTGTATGCGACCTATAAAGATCTCGGCGGCATCGGCGCCCGTATCATTCCATTTCCCCAAGAGCGTTTCAGCACTATTGATGCGTGGTATACTCAAACCAAGAGTGTCTGGAATATCTTGACAAAGGAGTAAAAGAGCGATATACTGACAGCACTAATGTAAAAAACTATATCGCACATATACCACCCGCCGAGGTGGTGAAACTGGCAGACACGCAGCGTTCAGAGCGCTGTTCCCGCAAGGGAGTGGGGGTTCAACTCCCCCCCTCGGCACACTCGTGTCAGCAATACTATTTATTTTATTTTTTCCTTTTGCATATGATCAATAAACCACAACCACCAGAGAGGTCATCACGCCCGCCACGACGAGGCGCGCGACCTCCTCGCGCAGGCGGCGCCCGTCGCATGCCGAGCCATACACCTTTTCGCGTCGAGCAGACGGTAGTCGGTAATGTCCAAAAGGGCGTACTACGCGTTGTCGTGCTCGGCGGAGTCGAACAAATCGGGCGCAACATGATGTTTCTCGAATACGGTGATGACATCATCATCCTTGATATGGGACTCCAATTCCCCGAAGAGAGTACGCCGGGAATTGATTTTATTATCCCTAATGTCTCATATCTTAAAACCAAACAGAAAAACATCCGCGGTGTCATTATCACCCACGGTCACTATGACCACATCGGCGCAATCCCCTATCTGTCGGCAGAACTTGGCAGCCCTACTATCTATACCCTGCCACTCACGCGCGCCATCATCCTCAAGCGCCAAGGCGATTTTACGCACTTGCCACGCTTGCACACCGAAGAGGTCAAGCAAGATACCAAACTAAAACTTGGCGTGTTTAACATTGAATTTTTCCATGTGAACCACAATATCTTTGATACGGTTGGCGTAGCAGTCCACACGCCAGTAGGTACCGTTTGTCATACCGCCGACTTCAAATTTGACGCGCATCCTGTAGGCGATGTGCCAGCAGACTACGCAAAGATGGAACGCTTTGCAAAAGAAGGCGTACTACTCCTAATGTCTGACTCGACGGGCGCTGAAAAGCCCGGGCACTCACTCTCCGAGCAAGACATCGAACAAAATCTCGAAGATATATTCAAGCAAGCTAAGGGACGCATTATTGTCGCTACTTTTGCATCGCTCATCTCGCGCTTGCAACAGCTCATCTCGCTTGCCCACAAATACGGCCGTAAGGTCGCGATCGACGGCTATTCAATGAAGAGCAATGTGGCTCTTTCGCAAGAATTGGGATATCTCAAAATACCGAAAGGCATCATGATTGATATCAAAGATGTCAGCAATCACCCTGATGATAAAATTCTATTCCTGTGCACCGGCGCACAGGGCGAGGGTGGCGCGGTACTCATGCGTGTCGCAACCCGTGAACACCGCCATGTGCGACTTCACGCGGGCGATACGGTAGTATTCTCGTCATCGGTCATCCCCGGCAACGAACGAAGCGTGCAATATCTTAAAGACACTATTTACCGCGAAGGCGCCGAAGTCTTTCACTATCAAATGATGGACATTCATGCGGGCGGTCACGCCCAACAAGAAGATCTCAAGCTCATGATCGGTATTATGAAACCAAAGTTCTTTATGCCTATTCATGGTAACTACTATATGTTGAAGCTCCACACGCGACTTGCCAAAGAGCTCGGCATCAAAGATGAAAACATCGTGATCCCTGAAAACGGCCGCATTATAGATGTCACCGCAGACACGATAACGCTCACCAAAGAAGCGGTTGATGCAAGCGCGGTATTTGTCGACGGCTTGGGTGTAGGCGATATCAAAGAAGTGGTATTGCGTGACCGCCAAGCGATGGCGTCTGACGGCATGTTTGTCATCATCGCAATTATCGACCAAAAAACCGGTAAAGTACGCGGGTCACCCGACATCATCTCGCGTGGGTTTATCTACTTGAAAGAATCAAAAGATTTGCTCTACGAGACGCGCAACAGAACCAAAAAGCATATCGAAGAAATGACCGAAAAAATGCATCCGATCAATGTGCAGTACATCAAAGAAGAACTCCGAGAAAAAATCGCCCAGTTCCTCTTCCAAAAAACTGAGCGTAGGCCGATGGTAATACCCGTAGTTATTGAGATATAATAATCTCATGAAAACACATTGGAACCAGTTTGCGATCTACGCTTTCCTGATTGCTTTCTTAGGATTTATTAACCCATCACTCTTGTTAGACGGCCCTTACCACCTCATCTCAACGCTTTTCTTGGTGGCCGCCGCAATCACACTTGCGATTATATCACGGCACCAAATCAAGCGATCGCACGAACGAGGCGCATTTATAGCTTTTGCTGCTATCTTATTTGCTCTCTTCGACCTCTGGCCAATTTTACTCTGGCTAACCATCTAACTCTTCGCAAAAAAAACCGCCCTTCCGATGGCGGTTTTTTGGTGGTAGAATAAAAGCATTATGTTGAAAGCAATAGCGAATACTTTAAAACCAGATCTCTCTAAAGTCTTACTTTTTGTGACATTTGGAATACCCCTAATCATGACTAGTAAATTTAATTCAACGTGGATAAGTTTAGCGCCAGCACTATATATTGTATGTTGTTTACTTGTTCTAAAATATCGCATAGCACGTAAATATAATAAATAAATTATGCCTAAACAAATTCTACTAACTGGACTTCGACCTACGAGCAGCCTCCATGTGGGCAACTATTTTGGCGCACTCAAGCCACTCATTGAATATCAAAAGCAATATAAGACTTACTTGATGGTGGCGGATATACACGCACTCACCACACTTGAGGACACGAAAGATATACGCGAAAACACACTCAAGATCGTCATGCTCTACTTGGCATGTGGTGTTGATCCCAGAAAAGTGACACTTTTTGTACAATCGCTCGTACCCGAGCAGATCGCGCTGGCCACATTATTCAGCATGATCGTGCCCAAGTCAATGCTCGAGCTCAATCCTGTATATAAAGAAATGCTTGCCGAAAATCCCAAGGCCACCAACCTTGGCCTCCTCGCCTACCCCGTACTGCAAGCCGCTGATATTCTTTCTTACAAAGCTAGCGTCGTCCCTGTGGGGCGCGACCAGCTCCCACACCTTGAACTCACGCGTGAGATTGCACGACGATTCAACGCACGCTTTGGCCTGTCTCGCCGAGCCAAGTCGGGCGAGATGTTCCCTGAGCCACAATCGAAAATCACACAAGATCTCAAAATCCTCTCGCTCCAAGATCCGACTAAAAAAATGTCAAAATCGCACGGCGAGAATACCAATATCAGCCTTCTCGATACGCCCGATCAGATACTCAAAAAAATAAAAACCGCGGTGACTGATTCGGGCAAAGATATCATCTTTGATCCGCAAAATAAACCCGGCCTTTCAAACCTTATGTTTCTCATGCATTTGGCATCGGGCGAATCTATTAAAACAATTGAGGCGCGCTTTGCCGGCCGCGGGTACGGCGAATTCAAAGAAGCAGTTGCGAACTCTCTCACGATACTTCTCGAACCAATCCAAGCCCGCTACTTTGAGATCGCTAAAAATAAAAAAGCTATCGAGAAACTCTTGATAGACGGCAGCAAGGCCGCACAAAAAGTAGCACAAAAAACTTTGGCAGAAGCCAAGAAAAATATCGGCCTCTTTTAGACGCCGAGCAGTTTTTTTAACTCTTCTACTTTTTCGTTGAGCACTTCGCGTGTACGGGCCTCGACATTGATGCGCACAACCGGCTCGGTATTTGATTGGCGTACATTTGCCCACCAATCTTCATAATAGACTGAGAGCCCATCCACCCATCTTACCTCTTTAGCGTCTTTATAGTGCGCGGCAATTTGCTCCAAATAGTTCTCGTTTGGCTTTACCTTAAAGCTCAATTCGCCTGATGATGGATAGATCGCAAACTCATCGAGTACCTCGTCAGCAGTCTTGCCGAGCTTTGTGAGAAACTGCATCATATAGAACATCGGCAAAAAATCAGAGTCCATATAAAACGCCTCTTTGAAATAAAAATGCCCTGAAAGCTCTCCTGCAAATATCGCATCTTCCTTGCGCATTAGCTCCTTGATAAACCGATGCCCCACGCGTGATTCGAGTGCACGGCCACCGTGCGCCATGATTGTCTCACGGAAAATGTTTGATGAGCGCACATCATACACAATCGCCGCGCCCTCATTGGTCTTGAGAAACTCTCGCGCAAAAAATGCTGCCACATAATCAGGCCGGAAATAGCGCGCATTGCCGGTCACGATCCCGCACCGATCCCCATCAGGATCAAAAGCAATACCAAAGTCAGCGCGCGCCTCTAACACCGCATTTTTGAGCGGTGCCAAACTTTCTTCGCGCGCGGGATTGAGCGGCTCGTGCATCATATCAAACGCGAGATCGCCATTCATCACGGTTATCTTGCAGGGCAAGTTGCGTATCATTTGTGGGATTAACAACGATGTCATACCGCCACCCGCATCACAGATAATCTTTAAATCTTTGGCACCTGAAAGATCGACTTTTGACACAAGATACTCGATATACTCGCGCGTCACTGGTACCTCTGCCAATTTGCCGCGGGTCGGAGCATTTTGGAAAATAGACCGGCGTACCATCTGACGCATCACCTCAAGTCCCTCGCCTATTTGCTCGCCACCTTTTTTGGTGAATTTAAGCCCATTGGTACGGTATGCATTGTGTGACGCGGTTACCATCATACCGCCATCAGCGCCTGACTGTACCACCGTAAAATAATGCTGCGGCGTTGTCGCGAGACCCATATCAATCACCTCAACCCCTTCATCAAGGAGCCCTTCGATCACACCCTTTTTTATCTCGGGGGAGGAGGGCCGCGCATCAGCCGCCACAATAATCCGCAAAGGCAATTTTGACTTGCCTCGTATATGCTCGGCAAAAGCACGGGCGACCAGATAGGATGTCTTACCGTTGATCTCCTCAGGGAAAATACCACGGATATCATAGGCTTTGAAGATTTCAGGATTTACATACATTGATTATTAGTTTACCATCTTGGCTATGTCTCTCAAAATTGGCATCGTGGGTCTTCCCAATGTCGGCAAATCGACACTTTTTCAGGCACTCACTCAAAAGACTGTCGATACATCAAACTATCCGTTTGCTACCATCGAACCAAATATCGGTATCGTCGAGGTAAAAGACGCGCGCATCGACATGCTGGCTGACTTTTCTAAAAGTGCCAAGCGCATACCTGCCGCCATCGAGTTTGTCGATATCGCGGGGCTCGTCAAAGGCGCATCCGAAGGTGAAGGACTTGGCAATCAATTCCTCGCGCACATCCGTGAAGTAGATGCGATCGTAGAAGTAGTACGCGCATTTGAAAACAGCAACATTATACATGTCGAATCGTCTATCGACCCCGAGCGTGATCGCGGCATCATCGAGACCGAGCTGATGATGGCTGATCTTGCCACAATGGAAAAAGCAGTCGCGCGTACCGAGAAAGAAGCGCGCTCGGGATCAGCTGATACAAAAAAACAGGCAGAGATCGCGCATAAAATCCACAGCATTGTTGCTGGCGGCGCGCTCATTCCCGAAGAGCTTCGAGAAGACGCCCGAGCATTTCAGCTTCTAACCGCGAAACCGATCCTCTATCTTTACAATACCACCACTGAACCATTACCTACCGCATCTGATGGCAGACTATATCTCAATATAAAACTTGAAGAAGAACTCTCGGGCATGTCACCAGATGAACAACACGAGCTTGGTATGGAGCCGCAACTCGGTAAGCTCGCCCATGCCGCCTACAAACTTCTGGGACTCATGAGCTACTTTACTACTGGCGAGGACGAAACGCGCGCGTGGACGATTCCCGTTGGTTCTACCGCCAAGCGAGCTGGGCGCGCTATTCATTCTGATTTTGAAGAGAAATTCATCCGTGCCGAAATTATTTTTTGGAAAGATCTCCTTGATGCCGGCTCTTACGGCAAGGCTCGCGAGAAGGGTTTGGTGCGTACCGAGGGCAAAGAATACATCGTGCAAGACGGTGATGTCATCGAATTTAAGGTGTAATCCAACCCTTGCCTACTCGCTCAAAATCTGGTAGAGTCGCTCTATGGTATTAGATACAAAATATTATGAATTGGCTTACCTTTTGAGCCCATCTCTCTCGCCCGAAGATGCGGGAGCCGCAGAAAATGAGATCCGTGAGATCTTGGGCGGCTTTAACGCGACGGTAGACACTTGGGATACCCCAAAACGCAAGAATCTTTCTTACCCCATCAATAAAGCGACTGATGCCTATTTTGGTGCTATTCGCTTTACCACTGAACGCGTAAACGCACCCACCTTGCAAGAAAAGCTCCGCGAAGATACAAAGGTGATTCGCTTTACCCTTATGCAGTGGCACAAGCCAACCCCTCGCAAACCGATGAAGCCCCGCGTTGCACCAAAAGAAGATCAAGTACCCGTAGACGCGAAAGCGCTCGACGATAAACTTGAAGCAATGTTTGGTGAACAAACTCCAACCAATGAATCTCAATAAAGTATTTATTATCGGCAACCTCACCCGCGACCCTGAGATGCGCACCTTGCCTTCAGGTCAGCCGGTCTGTACTTTTAGTATCGCGTCGAACCGCACCTGGAAAGACAAGAGTGGCGCGCGTCAGACTATGGCTGAATATCACAATATCGTGATGTTTGGTCGTTTGGCAGAAATCGCCAAACAATACCTTGGTCGCGGCAAGATGGTCTTTATCGAAGGTCGCATCCAGACCCGATCATGGGAAAAGGATGGCCAAAAGAAATCGCGCACCGAGATCGTCGCCGAAGAAATGCAGATGGGCCCGCGCGATAGTGATATGGGTGGAGGCGGCGGCCCACAGAGTGAAATGAGTCCACAGCAAAAAGAAGAGGTCGAAACAATCCAATATCCGGATGAAGGTGAAATAAACCCCGATGAAATCCCATTCTAAAAAATCAAAACCTCGTATTCAACATCCGCCCACTGTACGCAAGCAATGCCATTTCTGTACGACCAACTCGCGCGTGGTGAACTATAAGGACAACGAGACCCTGCGTACATTCATGACCCCGCAGGCACGCATCCAGCCACGCCGCAGAACGGGCCTGTGTGCTCTGCACCAGCGCCGCTTGGCGGAAGCCATCAAACACGCTCGCATCATGGCCGTCGTACCATTCACACTTCGCTAAAGATATTTTAAACTACTGGGGTACCCACTCCAGTTCTTGGGTGTGTAGCTCAGTGGTAGAGCACTTCACTGATAATGAAGAGGTCGGAGGTTCGATCCCTCCCACACCCACACTTACTCTATATAAAGAAAAAAGGTCCCTCACTGAGTGAGGGACCTTCGTAGTTGTGACCGCAGGACTTGATGCCTACGGCAAGTGGATTTCATCAGCGAGCACATGATCGAATGTGTTGGCGATCGCGAGGGAACCTACGAGAACCCACCGCTCGGGCTCATACTCGGGCCGAAACGAAAGCTTGGCAATCGCCCGCATCGCCTCGCGGGCAAGCTGCATCTCCTCGTCTGTCGTTTTATCGGAATCGAACTCCCCACCCGCTTTGTTGCACTCAGAAATCGGCACCCCGTCGCCGCCGGCAACAGTGAAGAGCGGGTAGCCCTGCTCGTTTACGAAACACATACTCATCTCGACATCGGGGGCGCCTGGCCTCCGTTCAAACATCGAGATGGCAAGCCCACGCACCGTGAAGAACCGAACTTCGCGGCCTTCCTTGCGGTAAGCGCCACGAAGCTGTATGCCTGCCTGCCCATTACCCACGACCAAGTGGGTGAACTCGGGAGGCAGCTTCGTACCTGCCTCGAGGGGAGTAGAGACACCCGCCGCATTGGTGATGGCGAGTCGAGCACAGTAGATCACGAGAAAGACGATCGGTCCTGCGATTGCGGCCGAGATCATGAACTGCCAAAATCCTTTTTTCATAAGAACGCACCTCTCTTTCCGTTTATATCCATACCATACTTATGTATTTTTAGCAATGAAAAAGGGGCTTCCGACATCGTCGGAAGCCCCTGCTGTGGAGCCCTTGGTGGGCTCAGTTATTGGTTACTCGTACCACGGAGGCGCGTAGCGCCGAACCCATGGGTCGGAACATGGTGTACCCCAGTTTGCTGGCCAGTGCGTATCGAGTCGCACCGACCTGGTGGTGCACACCGTGTCATCGTGACAGTTGTGAGTCCCCGTCCAAGAGACCGCATTGTACCCAGTAGTACAGAACCAGTTATGGACATGGGTCCACGACCGTGGTGCTGAAAAGAGCAGATACCGAAAGGTCATCTCCCACGGACACCGCCCGTGGTTGCAGTTCGATCGGACATCGTAGAACCTTCCGAACGGCGCCGGCGATTCTTCGTAGCGCGCCGTATAGGTAGCGGAGTGTTCCGCTAGCTGTGCTGTGTTGTGGATGTAGTCCGCGTGCATCTCGGCGACGTGCCGCCGGCCACGCATCCAAGTCACCTGGGGTGTAGCAAGGTCAGACGACCCCGCCCTGCCCAATGCGGCTGCCAGGTCTGCCTCGGCAAGCGTAGTGCCAGCCGTAACCGGGCTGCCATCCTCGTCGAGGATGATCACTGAGTCGGACGCGACAATCTCCTTGTTAGGCTTGTGTGCCTTACGAAGAGCTTTGCGTCCTTCGGTCAACGCACGGAACTCTTCAGAGAAGTCGGGGGTAAACCCGAGCTTCGCGAGAGCTCCCATCGTGTTGATGGTCGCCTTCATCCGATGCGCCTGCTCGCGCGCTGTCGGCAAGGCATCGGACTCGGCTGACAAACTCTCCACCGCTCCTTCTTCGTGAGGAGGCCCGCACTCGGGGATCGTGTCCCCGACCGGCTCTCCTACGGCAAATTGAAACATGGAGTTCCCGTCTGCGTCGGTAAAGCACGCCGACATCTCAAACGGAAAGGTTGCGGTCGCACGCTCAACGGATGGTACACGATCACCGCGTACCACCTTGAAGTGGACCCGACGGCCACGACGATCCTCGGCGACGCCGACGACCACCTTGCGGTTGCGAATGACCGGCAGAGTACCACCTCCGCCGATCGCTACCTTGCCACCCTTGATCGAAATGATCTTGATCGCGGGGGGCGTTGACGTGGCCTCCTGAGACGCAAGGCGCGCCTCCCCGGTACGCGAAAGCACCGGCAACTCTTGCACGAAGTACGTCTCGAAGACCGAGGGTACCTCAAAAGCGTTGGCATCCTTGCCCGTCTGTGTGAGCACAAAGCCCACGGTCATCATCATGATGGCCCCCATCAAATGACTACTGCGATGGAACATGACTGCCTCCTTCTCTCTATGGGGTTATTATCAAACCCCTGCTCACCCGCACCGTGCGGGATGTTGCTATCACTAGAGGTGTTCGGAGGTAGAGCTCAGAATGGAACCTGGTGCTAGAAATGAAAAGTTCAGAACTGGTACATCCGTATCACATATATACATACTCGTCAATATTAAAAACAAAAAATCCTCGCAACGCGAGGGTTTTTTGAAGCAGGTCTTACGCTGCTTTGTTTTTCGGAAGAATCTTGTACATGCCGCAACCGCAGACGGTGCACTTGCCCTTGGCAGCTTTCGTGCCTGGGCGCATCTCTACGACTTCAACATCCTTCATCTCCCTCTTGGTCTTGCATTTCATGCAATGACCTTCAATCTTTTCATCCATAAGCATAGTATACCTAATAATATAAATATATGGAAACTCAAAAATCCGCCGAAGATCTTACGTGTCCTACCCCCTTGGTAGGCATCCGAGTCGTGATTTGAAGCCTCCACGACTAATAGCTTTTTTTACACTTAATGTAAAACCGACCTCGTAAGTATATCTCGCTTGCGCGAGACCCCACGACTCCTCGTGGTAATCCTTACTAGGAGAAAATCCACGCACAGCTTCCGCTACGCGTGCCTTGTTACGACTTA
>JBBTSE010000008.1 GCA_038064855.1 Patescibacteria group bacterium | reverse complement strand
ACAGCTCCCTGCGAACTCGTAAGAGTATGTATAGGGGGTGACGCCTGACCAATGCGAGAAGGTTAAATATTGTCGGTCTATGTCAGCAATGGTGTAGGCTGCACGGTATAAGCCCTCGTCAATGTCGGCGATAACTATAATCGTCCTAAGGTAGCGCAATTCCTTGTCGGGTAAGTTCCGACGCGCACGAAAGGCGTAACGACTGGAGAACTGTCTCAGGGAGGTGCCCGGTGAAAATGCGATGCCGGTGAAGATGCCGGTTACCCGCAGTTAGACGAAAAGACCCCGGAAGCTTTACTGCAGCTTGGTATTGGGTATAAGTCTTTTATGCGTAGCGTAGTGGGGAGACTTTGAAGTGGTCCTTTTGGGGGCCATGGAGTCGCCAATGAAACACCCATCTTAATTGAGTTATATCCTAACCCGTGCGGCAAAAACGCACAGGAACAGTGCCTGGTGGGCAGTTTTGGTGGGGCGCTATCCTCCTAAAAAGTAACGGAGGAGTTTACCAAGGTCAGCTAAGCGCGGATGGAAATCGCGCTCGTCGTGTAATGGCACAAGCTGGCTTGACTGTAAGACGGACATGTCGAGCAGGCGCGAAAGCAGAACATAGTGATCCGATCGTGGGTATTAGACGCCGCGAAAGCTCAACGGATAAAAGTTACTCCGGGGATAACAGGCTGGTACCGCCCAAGAGTCCATATCGACGGCGGTGTTCGGCACCTCGATGTCGGCTCGTCCTATCCTGGGGGTGGAGAAGCTCCCAAGGGTTTGGCTGTTCGCCAATTAAAAGGGTACGTGAGCTGGGTTCAGACCGTCAAAAATGAACCAGGTAGACATCAAACAACGGCGGCCTGTTGCCGTAAGGCAACTTGAATAAACTGACTCATATCGGTGAAGTCCTAACGATTATGTACTAGCAACCTGTCATATGTTAGGATAATACCGAGGGAAGTCGTCTATGGTTTCGTCAAATAAAAAAGCATATCTTGCAGGATTTCTCGATGGAGATGGTAGTATTTATGTGCGTTTGAAACCAAACGCAAGTTATAAATACGGCTATCAGATCGCTCCCTACATTGTTTTGTTCCAATCGGAAAAAGCACGGGAGTTGTTCGAGACATTATGCAACGGTATCGGTCTTGGGTACATGAGAGCGCGCAAAGACGGCGTACTCGAGTATACTATTGGCCGGGTTGACTCACTCAAAATATTTGTCGGGTGGGTGCGGCCGTATCTTGTTCTTAAAAAAGAACAGGCAAATCTTTTGCTTACTATTCTCGATAAAAAAGAGAGGGTGGCAAATGCAAAAGATTTCGAGAAGTTGATGAAACTCGTTGATCGTTTTCGAGAGTTAAATTACTCTAAAAAACGAAAGATATATAGATTGACCCCGTAGAGACTGATCCTTAAGTGGAGAGGGTATTCGTATGAATATCAAGACGTCGGTCCCCCGCAAGTGCGGGGTGGTGGTATAGTCCGATCCATCTGGTAACAGATGAAAATAAAGAAGCGTGAGACAGGTTGGTCTCCTATCTACTGCGGGCGTAGGTTCTTGAGGGGTGTTCTTCCTAGTACGAGAGGACCGGAAGGAACGAACCTCTGGTGTATCGGTTGTCACGCCAGTGGCATCGCCGAGTAGCTATGTTCGGATTGGATAAGCGCTGAAAGCATCTAAGCGCGAAGCCAACCCCAAGATAAGGAACCGTTTGAGGACCGTGAGAGACTATCACGTTGATAGGCCCTAGGTGTACGCACAGCAATGTGTTGAGCCGAGGGGTACTAATAGTCCGAGTTCTCCGTTAGACAATGCATACATTACCTACGGATTTTTCTTGCCAAATAATATATTTCGAAATTGAGAGGAGGAAAGCATGGGGCAATGGTGCGGCGACCAAGAAAATTCTCTTCATCCGGACGTTTCGATAGCGATGCCTCAGAAAGGCTAGCATCGAGACTATTAGCCAGTTGATCGGAAGGAGGGTTCAACTCCCTCTCGTTGTCCCAGCAGTTTTTCTTGCAGTTCTTTCAGCTTGGAGCGGTTAAGGTCCCTGGTTTCGGCCTGGGATGTTCCGCCTCAAGGCTCGAAGTGGTGGCTTTGGAGCCAGCCGAAGTACTTGCCTGCGCGAGTGAGTAGTCAGTCAGACTGGTCTATCTGACGATCACGATTGAGCAACATGGCAATCCACCGCTTCGAGTTTACCTTACGGTCGAGTGCATCAGTGCTCGACCCTTCCTCTCAGTTTCGAAATCATAGTTTGAGTCCAAGGTCCTGGTGGCTCGTCACGGTGGTACTACCTCTTCCCATTCCGAACAGAGTCGTAAAACGCCGTTGAGCCGATGATACTCATCAGGGGACAGTAGGTCGCCGCCAGGACTTTTGACTTAAATACTCTAAAAACCTTTACACTGTAAGGGTTTTTATGCTTGACATTTAAGTATTTTAGTGATATAATGATCCTCGAGAGTTCATAAGAGGAGGAAAATATGCGGACGGCCGTTGGATACGGAGTTCTGGCAATCTTGATCGCGATGGTTCTCTTCGCGATCGGGGCATTCGATCGAGGGTGTGGCGAGCGAGGTCTTCTCGATCCGCCGTCGACCCATATCTACAACGATCCGTGATTCGTAGCGCCGCACAATGAAGTCGGACAGGAAGGGGGACGAAATGTTGATTCTCGCAGGGGTGGTTCTCTGTCTCTTGATGCTCGCGGTGTTTGGCACTCTGTGTGCGCGCGTCGATCGCGAGGACAACGCTCGGCTCGCCGCTCAGCGTACGGCCGAGCGACATCGGCGCTATGCGCCCGATGGTGACGGTCTGGAGCTCCAGTTCGAGGCAGCATGTCTCGCGCTCGAGCATTCCGAGCGCGCCGAAGGCGCACTCATCTGAAACTGCTGTTCATCAGTGTAAAGAGAGGAGGTCCGCGAGTGAGATGAGATAGGGGCCGCATACCGGCCACACATAGCGGCGACGCCCGCGTAAACAACCGTCATGGCTCGACCACGCAACAGCGCGGTCGAGCCTCTACCAAAGTTTTCAAAAACCTTTTGAAGGTTTTGGTAGAAGTTCTTTCAATACAGAAACGTAGCCCCGTGGGCGAATAACTTTGAGGTAGGTATGTCGAATAAAGTTTTTGGTCTCATCCTTCTCATACTCGTTGGGGTCGTGGCGTTTGGTGTCTATCACGACACAATAGCCCCACAGGCAACAGGGTGGCGTGAGTATGCAAACATTCAGCGAGTGTTCATGCACGAACCCGGTAAATACTCGTTCGCCGTGCTCAACGAAGATGGTGCGCTCGATACAGTCGATCTTCGTTCGTCGTTGCGTACTCGGGTTTTTACCGATGTGGTACGCGGTGAGCCGATGTATGCGCGAATCATGTATCCCAAGAAGGATACTACCCGCGTTTGGTACGCGGAGATTCATGTCCATGATGCACAGAGCATCAATCCGGCAGGGTGGGATCACGGCAAACTCGGGAGGGGTCAAACAGTCGCAATCGAGTAAGCGCGTCAGAAAACCGTCATGGCTCGACCCCGCATCAGCGTGGGTCGAGCCTCTACCAAAATACTGAACTTGCAAGTTTTGCGAGAGTTGAGTAGTTTGGTGGAAGTAGTACCACGAAGGGAGGTCGGATGAGTGATTCACTGCTCGGCAAGATAACCTATGTGTACTCGTTGATTCTTAGTGGATCGAGTGATGTTTCGCAAGTTTGGAGTGGAGATTACGATCTTGAGCAAGGGTCCGTCTTCGAATGGCGTGACAGGCGCTGGCGCGTCACGCGCAAAGAAGGCGATTACTGTTGGATCCAGCCGGCATAACCCGTAAACACGATTGTTTACGGGCATTTTCTTTTTATGGGAAGGGAGTACAATTTTTCTAGGAGGTGCTCCATGAAAATTTTGGTCGCACTTGCTCTCGCACTCACAGGAGTCGCATGGTGGGCGTACCGGCAGTTTCAGCCCGGAAGACATCTCTGTCTCCGGTGTCAGAGTCGGCTCACCTATGTGATCCCAGAAAGTGGCAGCAGCATTGCGCTCAATTGCCTTACTTGCGATTACCATGGCCACATGCGTCGCAAGCCGCAGTCTCACTAAGCAGATCTTGCTCGATGCAGGGTCTCTTTTTCTTTTATCCTGCAATACTTTTTGATACAATGAACCCTATGAGACTTTGGATATTTAAGCGGCGCCTTGCCGGGTTTGGCATTATTTTTCTGTTACTTGCGATTCTGGTCGCTGCGCTTGCGTGGTCGTTTTGGCCACAGCCATCGTGTACTGACGAAAAACAAAATGGTACCGAACAAGACATTGACTGCGGAGGCAACTGCCCCAACAAGTGTTTGGGTGAGATCGTCAAACCGCCGTTGGTGCTCTGGAAAGATTATTTTATCGTGCGCGCGGGGGTATTTGATGTCGGCGCGCTCATTGAGAATCAAAACATCAAGCTGGGTGTAAAAAAATTTGAATATATCTTTAAAGTCTACGACAAAGCAGGATTATTAGTCTCCCAAAAAGAAGGTAGGACCTTTCTTTATCCGGGCGAGCAACTTTTTGTTTTTGAAGCCAACTTAGTGACGGGGCCACTGCACCCTTCCTATGTCGAGTTTAATTACAAGCCGATCGCGTGGGAGCCGATGGATACAGACAACCCGCTCAAGATTGATTTGGTGAGTTGGGATTACCAGTCAGAGCCAAATCCGATTATCCGTGCGACTATCGCCAACAGGTCTCTCTTTGAAGAGCAAAACATTGAGATGACCTTGCGTCTTGAGAATACCAATGGCAACGCGTACGCGGCGAGCAAGACTTTTATAAAGACTTTTCCACCACAGTCAACACAAGATGTGATTTTTACTTGGCCGCCCGCCTCGTTTGAAGCCCCGAGTACGATTTCGCCGCTTTACCGTCGGATACTACGGTGATACGATAACTGCCGTATGCAGGTTTTGCGCCGTTTTGATTGGTTGCTGATTTGGGGTATCGTACCGCTTTTGTTTTTCGGGCTCCTCACCATGAAATCGCTCTCGGGCAATGATTATTTTTTTTGGCGCCAACTCATCTGGATTGCTATCAGCACGGGGGTTATGCTGTTTTGCGCATTTATTGATTGGAGAACACTCAAATCAAGCGCTGCGATTCTCGGGCTGTACGCCTTCGGTGTCGGTCTTTTAACGCTTTTGGCAATTGCGGGATTTGCTACGCGTGGCGCGCAAAGTTGGTTTTATATCGGTGGCGTTGCTTTCGAGCCGGTAGAACCCGTTAAGTTATTCCTCATACTTGTATTTGCTAAATATTTTTCACGGCGCTATGTGGAGATCGCGCTTTTTCGACATATCGTCATCTCATTTTTATATTTGATCGTACCTATGACGCTGGTTTTTTTACATCCTGATTTCGGGTCATCGGCAATCCTCTTTTTTATCTGGATCGCAATGCTTTTATTTTCAGGTCTCACTATGCGTCACATCGTCTTGTTCGTAGGGCTTGGTATTGTCGTTGCCGCTGTCGGGTGGTTTTTTGTACTTCAGCCATACCAGAAAACACGCGTAGTCGCTTTTTTCAATCCGGAAAATGATCCAAAAAAATCCGGGTATCATGCAATTCAGGCAATGATCGCGGTGGGTTCGGGCGAGTTGTGGGGCAAGGGTGTCGGGTACGGTACGCAGTCGCGTCTCAACTTTTTGCCCGAATCAGAGACTGATTTTATGTTTGCCGCATTTGCCGAGGAGTGGGGCTTCGTGGGTATTGTGCTTGTATTTCTTTCATTTTCACTGCTCTTTTGGCGTATTTTACACATCAGTATGATGTCGCCTGATAATTTCTCAAAGCTTTTTGGTTTGGGCGTATGCTTTTTGCTTGTAGGGCATATCGCCGTTCATGTAGGTATGAATATCGGTTTATTGCCCATTACCGGCATCGGACTTCCGTTTATGAGCTATGGCGGTTCGTTCTTGGTAACGCTCATGGCGGCCATAGGAATTATCGAATCTATAGCCATTCGGTCGTCAGATTTGAAGGCTTATGAAGACGGGGATATGGCAGCATTGACCTCTTGATTGTTTTATGGTTATATGGTAGAATAGAAATGTTCAATTATGGCTTCAATTTCACCCACATTTGAGAAACAAATGGCAAAGTTTCTAGGGGAGCTTCCGACTCGTGCGCGAAGCGTCCTTAAGCGTCGCTACGGTATAGGTGAGGCAGATGGCATGACTCTCGAGGCTATCGGTAAGCGCGAGGGTATCACTCGTGAGCGCGTGCGTCAGATCGAAAACGATGCCGTACGCCGTCTGAAAAAGTCTCCGCTCTTTGCTGAGTTTGCCGCACAAGAAGCGGCTGTCATTAGTGTACTCGCAGGCGTTGGCGGCATTGCCGCAGAAAACGATTTTTTGTCTTTACCTGATTTTCGTCAAGTAAAAGACAAAAACACGCTCGTACTCTTTTGTGATCTTTCTGATTCTATTCGACGCCGCAAAGCTGATGATCGGCTCTATGCGCGTTGGCATGTTTCTGACGCTCCCGTAGCCGGCATTGAAGCGGCTCTCTCCGCATTTGCCCGCGCGCTTCGCGAGCAAGGCTCTACCTTGCCCACCGAAGGCGCTTTTGCTGGCTTGGCAGTTCATCTCAAGAAGACTGGCGTTGCAGTATCGGAAAAAAGTCCTATGCTCGCTACCTATATCAGTCTCTCTAAAGAGATCGAGAAAAATGCGTGGGATGAATATGGCCATGTATCATCTCCGTTTGTGCGCCCGCGTGGCATGCGCGATAGCGCGTTTGTCGCGCTCTCTCGAGCAAAGGAACCAATGCATTTTCGCGATATCGCAAAACGCATCGGTGAGTTTTCCAATAAATCAGTACATGTGCAGACCGTACACAATGAACTTATCAAAGACGCCCGCTTCGTACTCGTTGGTCGCGGTTTGTATGCGCTCAAAGAGTGGGGATACGAGCCAGGTTTTGTAAAAGATGTATTGGTACAAATGCTTTGTGATCGCGCAATGACGCGCGAGGAGATTCTCGATGAGGTGATGCGTCGCCGTCAGGTAAAGGCAAGCACCATTTTCATCAACCTTCAGAACAAGAAACTATTCAAGACACTGGACGATGGAACTTATACGGTAGTCTCGTAATACATGTCAATTCTCGAATTTTTCGAGCCAACGATTTTCACAATTAAACTCCTTGTACGCTTCTGGTGGCTCTGGCTTGCCCCCACGCTTTTTGTTGTTTTTAGGGCACTCTGGGTCTCATGGCGTCAGCAACTCTATAAGGCAGCCATTGAGTGGACGCTTCTTGAGCTCAAGATTCCGCGCGATATAGCGAAAAGCCCCGTGGCAATGGATCAGTTTTTTATTGCCCTTTCGAGTGTGCGCAATTCTCCCGGTGATTTTGAAGAAATCTACCTTAATGGCGAGGTGACATTATGGTTCAGTCTTGAAGTCGCAAGCTTTGGTGGTGATATTCATTTTTATATTCGTACACCAAAAAAGCATCGTAGGGCTGTTGAAGCAAACCTGTATGCAAACTATCCTATGCTTGAGATTGAGCAGGTCTCTGAGTATCTTGATCGTTTTCCTAACAGCATATCAGACATGTATGCTCGTAATCTCGACCTGTGGGGTACCGAATTTGTACTTGGTAAGCCCGACGCGTATCCTATTCGCACCTATCTCAAGTTTGAATCTATGGATGAGGAACGGAGTTTGGATCCCATCGCCGCGCTCTTAGAGGTATTTCAAAAGATTGATCGCAAAGAAAATTATTTACTTCAGATTCTTATTCAACCCGCCGATCCTGTCGCATGGCGTGCAGAGGGTCTCAAACTCGTTGATAAGTTAAAAACGCGAGAAGAAAAGGTTATTCAAGGGCCGCTCGGTGAGTATACCGATCGCCCTATGCGCACGCCTGGTGAGACTGAAGTGTTAAAAGCAATCGAATTAAATTTAGCAAAACCAGGCTACAATACACTTATTCGCTTTGTCTATATCGCTGACAAATCAGTAGCTGATGGGCAAAGTGCCAAACGAGAAATGACGACAGCCATCAATCAATATGTTGCGGGAGATATGAATTATTTTGAACACAATCGTAGTGTCTGGACGCAAGCTAAGTACAATGTTTTTCCTTATTTCGCACCCAAACTTCGGGCCGAGGCACGCAAAGTGCGTATGTGGGAATATTTTCGCGAGCGCAAGTTACCCGAGGAGTCTGTGATGGGTAAATATATTCTTGCGCGTCCATGGAATTTTAATATTAAACAGCGTGTCTATGTACTCAACACCGAAGAGTTGGCGACCCTGTATCATCCACCGACGATGCTCGTCATGACAGGACCTCTTATTAGGCGTATAGAGGCGAAAAAAATGGGCCCATCGGTCGGTCTCGAAATGTTTGAAGATCAAAAATAACTATGGCAGACATCAAAAAACCAGCAGGAAAACCGTCATCAAAACCGCCACCCAAGCCTCCCGCCGCCAGCAGTGTGGTAAAGGACTACCGCGATGTCGAGATGTGGCTCCTTATCCTCTTGATATTTATCTTAGGGAGTTTTTCAATCGGCGCCCTTACTCTTGGCGCGGAATCATTTTTTGCCAATGCTTTTTGGAGCCGTTTTATTTTGTGGATTAAAATTATCGCAGGGACTCTCTCGCTTGTGCTGGCCGTGGGTATTGTCTATGTTGTTCTGAAGATTGCCACTTTTCGTAAAAAAGAATCTCACACAGCAGTCGCGACTGAGCCTCAACCGCAAGGTGCGCTCTACGCCTACGAATGGACGCGGGTAAAGTCGGGCCTTGAGCGAGCTTCTGATACTGATGCCGCACTCCTTATCATCGAGGCGGACTCGCTCGTAGACCGTATCCTCAAGGACATGAAGCTTCCTGGCGAGACGATGGGTGAGCGCTTGCAGGCATTGGGCGAACAACGCTTTGAATCTATTGACGATCTTTGGGAGGCGCACAAACTTCGCAATCAAATAGCACATGAGGGTGCGAAGGGCGTCACCTACGGCGATGCCGTATGGGCCTTGGAAAGATACGAACGAGCACTCAAAAAGCTCGGTATGGTATAATACGCGCATGCCTAAAGATGGCAAGATTCATTTAATTAAATACGCACCTCCTCCTTCAAATCTTCCTATCTATCAGCGTGTCGACCCACGCATGGTTTCATTTTTTGGGCGCACAAATTATGAAGCTGCGCTCGAAGAGAAAAAATTTATTTTTGGTATCAATCGTGCTGACAGAACGCGACATATGTATATCATCGGCAAACGAGGTGTAGGCAAAACAAAGCTTACCGAAACGCTCATACGCCAAGATATCGCTTATGGATATGGTGTATGTGTTATCGATCCGGATGGCGATTTAATATCGAGCATACTCGATTTTATACCCGAGGAGCGCGCAGCCGATGTCATTGTTATCGATCCGTCAGATACTCAGCATTCGGTTGCCTTCAATCCGCTCGCAGATGTTGAGCCTCAGTTGCGTCATCAGGTAGCGCGCGGGCTCGTGGAAATTATAGAACGGCAGTTTGGTAATACATGGAACGGGCAGATCGAGCATTTGTTTCGGTTTGCTTGTTTGGCGCTCCTTGATTATCCCTACGCGACATTCAAAGATTTTGTCACGATCCTTAAAGATATTGATTTTCGTATGGAGGTTGCCGAACATAGTAAAGATGAGACGGTCAAGCGTTTTTGGGTGACCGAGTTTCGTGCGTGGGCGGATAAATATGAAGCGGAGGCAGTTACGCCACTGATCAATAAACTCTGGGCATTTATCGCCAATCCTTTTTTAAAGGGCATGTTCGCTGAAAAAACAAATAAGATCGATTTCGATGGAGTGCTCTCGGGCGAAAAGATTGTACTCATCAATCTTGCCAAAGGCAAGATAGGTGACGATAATGCAAGTCTCTTAGGATCGCTCTGTATTCTTAAGTTGCAGGAGGCGGGCATCGCCCGCGCGGCCGATAAAGAAAATGCGCGACGCGATTTCTATCTCTATATTCACGAGTTTCAAGGTTTGGTGACAAATACTTTTCTTAATTTTTTAGCTGAATCACGCAAATACGGTATTGCGCAGACTATCTCACATCAGTATACTACTCAGCTTAACTCGGATGCGTTTGCGAGCGTTTTGGGTGCAATCGGTACGATGGTCGTTTTTCGTGTAGGGGGAGATGACGCAACGCGTCTCGAGCGTGAGCTGACCCCCGTTTTTAGCGCAAAAGATATGATAAATCTTGGTATGCGCGAGTTTTATATCAAGTTGACGATTGAGGGCAACGCATATGACCCCTTTTCTGCCGAGACGCTCGAGCTCTTGGAGCCGCCTCGTGAATCATTGCGTGTAAAAATTTTGGAGCGGTCACGCCGGCAATACGCCACAAGTGCCAATCGTGGTTGATAGATACTGATAAGTATTGGATAATAAAGAGTAATGGACTCGGGTTCCTACACAGTTTATTTTGCTAAGACAAACTTTCGCGGTGCCGAGCGCACCTTTGGTATCCGCACGGAAGATCGTCGTCAGCATACCTATGTGATTGGTAAAACTGGCACCGGTAAAACTAACCTGCTTAAAAATCTTGCGTTTCAGGATATTCAGACAGGTGCAGGCCTCGCTATTGTCGATCCCCACGGTAGCTTCGTCGAAGAAGTACTCGAGAAAATTCCTGATAATCGTCTCGATGATGTTATCTACTTCAATCCAGCTGATTCAGATTTTCCGCTTGGGTTTAATGTATTGGAGGTGCCCGATCCGAAGTACAAGCATTTGGTCGCCTCTGACTTGATGGGTATTTTTACCAAGATTTGGGCGAATGTCTGGTCAAGCCGTATGGAGTATATTTTGAACAACTGTGTATTGGCGTTACTCGATACGCCCGGCACGACACTGTTGGGGATCCCACGGCTTTTGGTAGACAAAGGATATCGTCGTATCATTATCGACAATCTGAAAGATCCGGTAGTACGCTCGTTTTGGGTGCAGGAATATGAGAGTTGGCAAGATAGATTTCGCCAAGAGGCAATCGCGCCGATTCAAAATAAAGTAGGCCAATTTTTGTCATCATCATTTGTGCGCAATATCGTAGGTCAGCCCAAAAGCGCATTCAATGTACAAGAGGCGATGAACCAGCGAAAAATTTTACTCATCAATGTCGCCAAGGGTCGCATTGGTGAGGACAACGCTGCGCTCTTGGGCGCGATGCTCATCACGAAGATTCAGCTCGCAGCTATGGAGCGTGTGCGTATACCCGAAGAAGAACGCAAAGATTTTTATCTCTATGTTGATGAGTTTCAAAACTTTGCCACTGATTCATTTGCCAATATTTTGTCCGAGGCACGCAAGTATCGTCTCAATTTAGTCATCGCTCACCAGTATATAGGTCAGCTCGTCACTGATACCACGACAAAAGTACGCGATGCGGTCTTTGGCAACTGCGGTACGCTTATTTCATTTCGTGTAGGGGCTACCGATGCGGAGTTTCTAGAAAAAGAGTTTGAGCCAGAGTTCGAGATCCAAGATTTGGTGAATCTTCCTAATCGGCATATCTATCTCAAGCTTATGGTCAATGGCGCGACCTCGCGACCTTTTTCTGCGACAACCACTGCCGCGATAGGTCCCGCAGGTGTTGATGATTCAACACAAACTATCATCGATCTTTCGCGTCGCAAATACGCTCGTCCTCGTGAGGTTGTAGAAGCAGAGATTATGCGCTGGAGCGAGTCTTTGGGAGAGGAGGCGGCCCAAGGCGTGGCGCATGACCGCATACAGCAGGGAGAGCATGCAGGCGATCGTACGAGCTCAACTCACACGAGTGGTCATACCGTGGGCAGTGGCGTGGGCGGGGCTAAGAGTGAACGCTATACCGCGACCTGCAGTCTTTGTGGAAAATCGGCACATCTTAATTTTAAGCCCGATGAGTCGCGTCCTATCTATTGTTCTGATTGCTTAAAAAAAGTGCAGTCAGGCGAGATTTCTCCCGCCAAAGTTTCAGTAAAAGCAAAATATTCGAGTCATTTGAGTTTGTTGGGTATAGAGTTCGCGAGCGAGAAAAATGCAAAGCTCGAGAAAGAAACGCCAGCGGTCACTTACGCCAAAAAGCAGACTTCATCGGTAAGGCAGGGTTCTTTGGTCACGCGTCCTCAAGCTGATAAAACCATATCGCTCAAAGAATTGTCACGCCCACCACGCGAGCCACAGCAACGCAAAGGCCCTGATCTTGTGGGGCTTAAAGAAGTTATCAAAAATGCATTGAGTGGCGTATCTGACAAAAAACAAGACCCTATAAAAAGTGGAGGTCAGAAGATAGCACCAGGGGAGTCGATAAAGCTCTAAGTGTCGCCAAAGGCGATCAGGCCTTTTCTACGCGTTCGATATATTCGCCCGATTCGGTATTTACCCGCACGATGTCACCCTCGTTGATGAAGAGCGGTACATTGAGTTTGAGGCCGGTTTCGAGTATTACTTCTTTGTTGCCACCCGTAGCGCTGTCACCTTTTACGCCGGGAGGAGCTTGTTTTACTTCGAGATCCATCTTGATAGGGATTTCGATGTTGATTATTTCACCTTCAAATACATCAAGCGCAATAGACATATTGGGCAAGAGATAGTTGACGATATCTTCTATTTTTTCTTCTTTGAGTGTGATGCGATTTTTTGGATCGTCACCTCGGCGAAACCAATATTCGCCACGACTACCATAGAGAAATGTCGCTGTTTCTTTCTCGATATCAGCAGGTTTAAATGATTCATTTTGGTGGAAAGTGCGGCTTGTCACCTTACCGGAGCGGAGATTTTTGATTTTTGTTTGAGCTACGGGCTTACGCTGTTGCATGCGCAAGAAGCTATACTCAAGTACGCGGTAGGGATCCCCGTCGAGTACAAAGGTGGTGCCAGGGCGCAGTTCAGAATAACTTAGCATGGGTTTGAGTATACACAAAAAACCCTTTCCGTGCAACACTATTTAGTATGGAGTACGAATCGGTTATCGGTCTGGAAATACATGCAGAGCTTGCCACTCAGAGCAAGATGTTTTGTCGTTGCAAAAATGATTCGAGTGAAGAGCGTCCCAATACCAATATATGCCCCGTGTGTTTGGCGCATCCAGGCACCTTGCCGGTAGCCAACCAAGACGCGGTGCGCAAAGTGGTCTCGGTAGGTTTGGCGCTTGGTGCGCGCGTGCCCGATACGAGCAAGTTTGACCGTAAAAATTATTTCTATCCTGACCAGCCTAAGGGGTACCAGATCTCGCAGTATGACGAGCCGATGGTGGCCAACGGTCTTATCGCGATACCTTCAGGCAAACAGGTGCGCATTACTCGTGTGCATCTTGAGGAAGATACGGGGAGCTTAGTGCATGACAAAGAGGGCAATACACTTGTTGATTTTAATCGCGCAGGTGTGCCACTTATGGAGCTTGTCACCGAGCCCGATATGCGAAGTGCGGCCGAGGCGCGAGAAGCTGCCGAAGAGCTCCAGCTTATTTTTCAGTATGTAGGTGCCTCGTATGCGCGCATGCAAAAAGGCGAGATGCGTGTAGAGGCCAATGTGTCTGTCATGCCAAAAGGTACGGAAAAATTTGGCACCAAAGTAGAGCTCAAAAATATCAATTCGTTTAAGTTTGTAGAAAAAGCCATTGAGTATGAAGTAGCGCGTCAGATCCAACTCATCGAATCAGGAGGTGAGGTGAGGCAAGAGACGCGTGGTTGGGATGAGGCAAAACAACAGACGGTACTTCAGCGCGTCAAAGAATCAGCGCATGACTATCGCTATTTCCCTGAGCCTGATTTGCCGCCGTTGAATGTGGCCGCTATTCGCGAAGAGCTCAAGCACCATTTGCCCGAACTGCCCGTGCAAAAGCGCGAGCGTTTTTTGCGTGAGTACGGGCTTGATACCGAAGCTATCGAGTTTTTAGTGCGCAATCCTGTGATGAGCTCGTTTTATGAAAAATCAGCATCAGAGTTAGGCGAGTGGCTGTCGGCGAGTGGGCATGATACCAAAAACGCCTATAAGCTCTTGCGTAACTACATGCTCTCAGATCTTGCGCGCTCACTCGACGAAAAGGGAGTCGCGTTCGCAGATATGAAGTGCGATCCAGAAAACTTTGCTGAACTTATCTCACTGATCGCTGATAAAAAAATATCATCGCGAGGGGCGAAAGATATATTGCTCACCATGGTATCAGTGGGTGGTGATCCGTCAGATATCGCGCGCGATCTTGATGTATTTCAATCAAGTGATACGGGTGAGCTCGAAGGTATCATCAAAAAAGTACTCGAAGAAAATGAGTCCGCCGTTTCCGAATACAAATCAGGTAAACAGGGCGCTCTCCAATTTTTGGTAGGGCAGGCAATGAAAGCGAGCAAAGGCAAAGGCAATCCAGAAACTATTCGTGATTTGCTTTCGCAAATGCTTTCTTAAACCATGTCTGTTGGCGTTTGGCATAGCGCCAGTTTTCAGTGTTGATCTTTGCAATCATCTCATCTTTTGAGATTTGGTGTTCAAGATATAGGAGGGGATATTTGTATTCAAACCCAAGTTCTAGGATGCGCGCGCGGGGGATGCGTGTGCGTATCAGTTTGCGTATTTCGTCGAGCAGACCCGCGCGAAGCATGTGGGTTGTGCGGCGCGCGATATTTTTTTGAAGTGTTGTTTTGGGTGGATTGAGGAGAATAATCTTCGCATCAAAGCGGGGAGTTTTGGTGAGTGCTGGCACTTTGCCAAGTGTTTTGGCGATTTCTATCGCGCGCATGAGGCGGCGCGGATTTTTGGCATCAATATTTTTGGCGCGTGCTGGATCAAGTTTTTTGAGCATGGCAAAAAGCTTTGCAGCCGAAAGTTTTTCGAGTTTGCCTCTGAGAGCAGGGTTAGGTGGCACTTCAGGGAATATTATGTCATATAAAATAGCATCAATATAAAAACCGGTACCGCCTACGATGATCGGTGTTTTGCCTTTGGTTAAAATCTTTTTGATAGCGCGGAGTGCTGCCGTCTGGTATTCACTGACCGTATACATCTTCTTGGGCGAGACGAGATCAATACAGTGATGAGGCGCTATACGCTGTTCTTTCTTTGTAGGTTTTGCGGTACCGATATCAAGCCCGCGATACGCTTGGCGCGAGTCGGCTGATACTATCTCGCCACGGACGCGGCGGGCAAGCTTGAGCGCACGCGCTGATTTGCCCGATGCGGTAGGGCCTGCGATGACGATAATGTGGGGTCTTGCCATAAATGCAATTATATAGTAAAATATTAATCGAATCAACCCATGTTTCCAATGCCATAGGAGGGCATATGAGGGGATGGAAAACTGTTCTTTTCGTACTGATCGCGCTTTGCGTGATCGCAACCAACAGTGAGGCGCGAACCTACACTATCCAGCCAGGCGACACGCCGAGCGAGATTGCGGGTAAGTTTACCCCGTCTCTCGAAGAGCTTCGCGCGGCCAATCCTCGCACGAACTTCTCGGTTCTGAGCGTCGGCGACAAGGTCGTCGATCCGCGCCCAGAGCCGGCCGAGCTCAGGCGACTCGAAGGCGAAGTCGCGCGGCTCAAAGGAGAGCTTGGAGGTGTCACCAAAGAGCGTGACGATCATGTGCGCGAGCTCGCAGCGTCACATGGTCTCAATGACACGCTCGACGGCAAGGTGGCAGAGCTCGAGCCGCTCGCAAATCAGGCTGAGTCGTATCGTGACCGGTTCTGGAGCTGGGTCGTTGGGCTTGCGGTGGCGTTTGTTCTTGCGCTCATTGACATCGCATGGCAGGCGCGCGTGCGGCGTCGGCTCGATCGCAAGATCATCAACTTCCAACAGGAGGTTGCTCGCGCCCGCGCAGATGGCGTGATGGCAGCCGCCGCTTCGCGTGCGCAAACCGCATCACGGCCAGCGCGCGCGAATGGCGCCGACACCGGCGCGCATCATCCGCACTAGCGGGTGTACAACCGAAGAGCTCGAGGGGATGACTCCCCTCGAGCTTATTTTTTTAGTTAGTTTTTTGTGTCTTCGGGAAACTGTTCGAGAGAGATTGTTTTCGTGTCTTTCATTCCGCGCGTACGAACATTTACTTGGCTTGCCGCCACTTCTTTTTCACCAATGACAAAGATATACGGCACTTTTTCCATCTCTGCTTCGCGAATTTTTTTACCAATCGATTCATTGCGTGTATCGAGTTCAATACGAACACCCTGAGCTTTGAGTTTTCCCGTTACCTCGTTTGTGTAGTCAATCACCTTATCATTGATCGTTAAAATCTTTACTTGCACGGGGGCGAGCCAAAATGGAAACGCGCCGCCGTAGTGTTCGATGAGAATTCCCAAAAAGCGTTCGGTCGATCCTAAAATCGCGCGATGTATAACCACCGGGCGTTTTTTCTCGCCGTCAGAATCAATGTACTCAAGCTCAAATCGTTCGGGTAAGTTCATATCGAGCTGAATGGTCGAGAGTTGCCATGAGCGACCAATGACATCTTTGAAAATAAAATCGAGCTTGGGGCCATAAAACGCCGCCTCTCCTACGCCGATTTCATGCTGCCAGCCGCGCTTTGAGATGACGGAGGTCAGTGTTTTTTCGCTTTCTTCCCAAATAGCCGGGTCACCTATGTATTGCTCTTTATTTTCAGGATCATGTGTTGAGATACGCACCCAGAAATCTTTAAATCCAAATGTTGCATAGGTTTCTTCGATCATGTCGAGCATTTCTTCTATCACTTCCTCGATTTGATCTTTACGGGTAAATACATGGCAATCGTCTTGGGTAAGTGATCGCACGCGCGTAAGGCCCGAGAGCTCGCCAGATTTTTCGTGGCGATAGTTGGTGGTCGTGCAAGTCCAGCGTACAGGAAGCTCGCGGTATGAGTGTGGCGTGGTTTTGTAGAGCATCATAAAATGCGGGCAGTTCATCGGCTTGATGAAGTAGTCCGCCTCACGCTCAAGGTGCATAGGAGGATAGAGTGCATCGTATTTTTCTGCATGCCCCGATATTTTATACAGTTCACTTTTAGTGATGTGCGGGATCCAGATAGATTCGTAGCCACGCTTTTCTTGGAGTTCAGTAATAAAATTTTCAACGATTCGGCGGAGCGTAGCACCTTTCGGATAGAATAACGGCAGGCCAGGACCTACTTCTTCAGTGATAGCAAAAAGACCCAATTCTTTACCGAGTTTGCGGTGATCGCGTTTTTTAGCTTCCTCTAACATCGTTTGATGCTCGGCGAGCTCGGCCGGTGTATCAAAGGCAAGCGCGTAGACTCGTTGGAGTTGCGGGTTATTTTCGTCACCGCGCCAATAGGCACCTGCGATTGAGGTAAGCGCAAATGATCCTGCATCAATATCCCGCGTGTTGTCCGCATGACCTCCTTTACACAAGTCAGTAAAATCACCAATAGTATAGGAGGTCAGCTCGCGGCCTTCTTTTTCGTATTCATCTATAAGCTCGAGTTTATAGGGTTGATCGGCAAAGAGCTTTCTTGCCTCGTCGGCCGTCACTTTTTCTCCCGTCATATCAAGTTCTTGCCCGATAAGATCGCGCATTGTTTGCTCAAATCCTTCCAGGTCTTCTTCTTTGAGTTTACCGCCTAAATCAAAGTCATAGTAAAAGCCGTTTTCAATAGTAGGGCCAATACCGAGCTTTGCTTTGGGATATTTTGCCAGCACTGCAGACGCCAAAAGATGCGCCAGCGTGTGGCGTTTTTCTTCGATAGAGTTTTTTGAGTTTTTCATGGGTTATACGATAATCGGTTCTATTTTATTGCAAATCATGCTGGGCGTGCCGTTGCGTTCGTTGATCTTGCCTTGTATCGCAAAGAGTCCTTCGGGTATGAGCATGTGGCCGTAGATTTTGAGGTCAGAGGGGAACATGACACCCTCGATCTCACCCGAATCATCTTGTAATTTCAAGAATACCATAGGATCGCCGTTTTTGGTAAGGATGCGCTTGACCTCACCGAGCATGCAGTACACGGTGACCGTGCGCTTCGGCATTTTTTCTTTAAGTTCTCGAATAGGTTGTGATTTTGCCTGCAAGTGTTTTATTTTCTCAAGCGGATGACCGGAGACGTACAGACCCAACAGCTCTTTTTCCCATTTGAGTTTTACTTCTTGTGCGGCGGGTTCGACCGCTTCGAGTTTGAGCTGCGGTAGTGATTTGGGGTCAGCGATAAGACCAAAAAGAGAAGTCTGGTCGCTATGAGCATCGTGATGTGCCTCGCGCGCGTAGCCCAAGATGCGATCCATATTCATAATGATTTGGTTTCGTTCACCAAAGATATCGAGCGCGCCAGACTTGGCGAGTGCCTCGATAGATTTTTTATTGAGATCTCTGGTTTTTGCGCGCTCCAAAAAATTGGCAAGCGTGGCGTACGGGCCGTGCGCGTCACGCTCTTCTACAATGAGCGTGACGATATTGTGCCCCACATTTTTGACCGCACCCAGACCAAAACGGATATCGCCATCTTTCGTCACTGAAAAGCGCGCGCGCGATTCGTTGATATCCGGCGGTAAAATCTTTATTTTTTCTTGCGCGGCAATACCTACCAAAAAAGAGATGCGATCAATATTTTTTTCGTCAGAGTTCAGAAGCGATGCCATAAACTCTACCGGATAGTGAGTTTTCAAATACGCAGTCTGATACGCGATGGTGGCGTATCCAACCGCATGCGAACGATTAAATCCGTAGCGTGCAAAGGGCTCGACGAGCTTCCAAAACTCTTCGCCAAGGCGCCGCGAGCCAATAGTGCGTTCGGCGCCATCGACGAACTTGTTTTCTTGCTCACCCAACAGTTTTTTGATTTTTTTACCAACTGCTTTGCGGAGCGTATCTGCCTCAGGTAGTGAGAATCCTGCCAAGGCTTGCGCGGCCTGCATAAGCTGTTCTTGGTACACCATGATGCCGTGGGTGGGTGCCAAGATCGGCTCGAGTTTGGGGTGAAGATATTTCACCACTTCCTCGCCGTGTTTGCGCTTGATAAACGACGGGATAAGTTCCATGGGCCCTGGTCGGTAGAGTGCCACCATGGCCACGATGTCTTCAATGGTGGTTGGTTTGAGTTCTTTGAGAAAGCGCGTCATACCTGCGCCTTCAAGCTGAAAGACGCCAACGGTTTTGCCCTCGGCAAGTGTTTTGAACACTTTCGGATCGTCGAGCGGAATCGTATCGATATTGATATCTTTGTCGTAAATTCTTTTTACGCGCCGCAAAGTTTCTTCAATGATCGAGAGGTTGGAAAGACCCAAAAAGTCTACTTTCAAAATACCAAGGTCTTCGATGGCATGCATTTCAAACTGCGTGACGATTGATGATTTTTGGTCTTCTTTCCCGGTGGCGTATTGGAGAGGGATAGTATGGGTGAGTGGGTCTTTGGTGATAACTACCGCGCAGGCGTGGGTAGATGCGTGGCGCACGACGCCTTCGAGTTTCATCGCCGCGTCGAGCAATTTTTTGCCGTCATCAGTGCGGTTATACAAATCCGCGAGCTCGGGTACCATGTCGATGCATTCTTTAAGATACCCATCTTTATGGCCTTGGTTGGGATTAAATGGAATCATCTTGGCGACACGGTCGCAATAGTCATATGGATAGCCGAGTGCGCGGCCCGTATCACGCACTGCCGCACGCGCCGCCATAGTACCAAAGGTGATGATTTGCGCTACATGGTCGCGGCCATATTTGCCTGCGACATATTCGAGCACTTCGTCACGGCGAGTATCAGCAAAGTCTACATCGATATCAGGCGGGCTGATACGCTCGGGGTTCATAAAGCGCTCAAAGAGCAAATTATATCCGATAGGGTCGACATTAGTAATACCAAGTACATAGGCGACGAGTGACCCCGCGGCTGATCCGCGCCCAGGACCTACGACGATATTTTTTGATTTCGCCCAATTGATAAAATCTTGCACGATCAAAAAGTATTCGGTAAATCCAGATTTTTCTATAACAGCCAATTCATATGCGAGGCGTTCGCGTGCCACATCGGCGTTGTCAGGATAGCGCGCAGGCAAGCGTTCGTTGCATAGTTTTTCAAGATACGAGTTTGCCGTCTCGCCATCAGGCAGATCGTAGTGCGGCAGTTGTAAAACACCGAGTGGGATTTCGATATCAACGCGCTCCGCGATACGCACGGTATTTTCTATGGCTTCGGGTAAGTCTTTGAAAAGTTCGGCCATTTCTTCAGACGAGCGAAATGAAAAATCGTCTCGTTTCATCGTCAGGCGATCATCGTCATCAAGACGCGTATTTGTCTGCACCGCGAGCAATACATCTTGCGCTGCGGCATCATCGGCGTTGGTGTAGTGAATGTCTTGGGTAGCGACGAGCGGGATATCGAGCTTACGCGCAAGCGCTATAAGTTGCGTCTGTAATTTATCGTGGTTAGGGATCGCGGGGTGATGCGAGATCTCGATAAAAAAGTTTTCTTTGCCGAAAATATCGATATATTCGCGCGCAAGGTCTTCGGCGCGCTCCGATTCGCTCGCCAAGAGCGCGCGCGGAATTTCACCCGTCATGCACCCTGAGAGCGCGACAATGCCTTCATGATGTTTACGGAGTAAGTGCTTGTCGATGCGCGGTTTGTAGTAAAAACCTTCGAGCGCGGCGATACTCGCGAGCTCTACCATGTTGCGCCAGCCGGTAGCGTTGGTAGCGAGGAGTGTAAGGTGATAGCGCTTGTCATCAATACCCGATACTTTCTCATGAAGGTCACGCCGCGCGATATAGGCCTCCATGCCGAGGATCGGTTTAATCCCAGCCTTTTTTGCTTTTTGATAAAACTCGATAGCGCCGTATAAGTTTCCGTGATCGGTGAGTGCGAGTGCGGGCATTTTGCAGGCGACTGCCTTGGCGACTAGCTGATCGATTTTTGAGAGCCCATCTAAAAGTGAGTAGTGAGAATGTGTGTGGAGGTGGACGAACTTCATAGTGAAATTGTATCGTAAAAGGATATGGTACGAAATGCTAGACAGCCAAGGCAAGGTGTGCCGAAATACATCGTTGGTATCGATGAGGTAGGGCGGGGGCCGCTTGCGGGGCCGTTGACCGTGGGGTTGGTACGGATGCCTGCCAAAATGCCGGCCGCATTTTTCTCAGGTATTCGTGATTCCAAAAAACTGACCGTAAGGCGGCGCGAAGAATGGTTTTCAAAAATTAAGACACACAAAAAGCTCATCTATGCGGTTATATCAATATCGGCGAGTGATATTGATAAACACGGCATCTCACATGCGGCGCGCTTGGCGATTGAGAAGGGGTTGGTTAAGCTCGCAGTCTCTCCTGCGTCTTCATATATAATGCTCGACGCGGGCCTACGCGCGCCGCGCGAATTTCGCCAAATTAGCATTATAAAAGGGGATGAAAAGATTCCCGTTATCGCTGCCGCATCCATCATGGCCAAGGTGACGCGCGATCGTACCATGGTGCGTATGCACACCAAGTATCCAGTCTACGATTTTGCTTCACACAAAGGGTATGGAGTGAGGGCACATATTTTAAATATTAAAAAATACGGTCTTTCGGCCATTCATCGCAAAACATTTTGTAAAAGTTTTGTTGCGTAAAAAAAGAGCTCCATGGTGCTGGAGCTAAAGGGGAGTGCGTGGTGCGGGAAGTACGGGGGGCCGCTTCCCCCGCGAGCACCTTGAGAGCAAAATCCGACTTTCCCGGAACTATTAAAATCATTATTCTATAGTAGATGTCCGGTACTCATCTTTTCTTGCCATCCTGGCACAGTGGTTTCCACGCTTCGCGTCGCGGCTGAATTTCACACAACCTTGCTGTTTCAGGCACAGGCCTTCAACAAAGGGTTCCCTGGGGACACAGGGCGTGTGACACCACGACGCCTATTCGAAAAGTGACGAGGTTCATTTCGTCTAAAATCATACTATATTTTTATTACTTTGTAAACTAAAAGAGCGGAGGACTCAGCCATGGATGCTTCCATGCTTTGTCTACTCCGCTCTGCACCCGAGCGTTGCCCGCCCGAAGTGGAGTGCTTTGAAAATAAAGTACTAGTTCATCTCACTTGCGCGTGATGGCTTAGTATTTTATTTTCCTATGAATGTACTGAATTGAATTATAGTGCGGGGCCCTCGCAAGCGAGAGCCCCGCACTTCGCGTTGTCGTATGTCGCTTGGGATACCCAGCCATCTAAGGCTGGTTGTCTCCCATGGGTGACGAGAACGCTTCCGGGGCTAGGCTCGAAGGCCGCTCCTTGATGCCGGTGAAGGACCGGCGGCCGTTGGGATACCTGCGTTTGTTCAACTGCAGGCGTTGCTCAAGGGAGTGATCGATACTCCTCAAAAGCGTCATGGTGTCATCACCTCATGCATCAGAGCGGACTGCCCGCGGGTGCGATCCGAAGACCGCACCCGCGGGAGCCATGTGGAGCCACGAAGCGCAGCTTACCCATGGTGCGACTCCGAGGGGGGCCGGGAAGGGTACGAGCTGAGCCAAGGTTCCACATTGCGGGGCAGGCATGTCAGAATCCGCCGAACACCTCACGAAGAGGAGTCGACGAACCTGACCACGCTACCCCCATCGACGGCGCGCCGTGCGCCGGCCGATCAGGTCTTGCCGTCGGCGACGTCGCCGGTGTTGTTGGTGATCATTCTCAAAAACGGAAACTGGACGCTGCACTGCGTGCTCGGGTCCTTCATGGTTTTCAACCCTCTGCTTGCCTCTTTTTCAAGGGCAAGCTCTAGTGAGTATCATTCTGCATTCGCGGCGATGCTTATTGCAGAACTAACCCAACTGTTCTGAAAGCATTATAGCGCTTTATCTAATATATGTCAAGTCCACTTTGAGACGCGTCAAAAAGCCTTATTTTGAGGGTGATAAAGCTATTTGCCTTCAAATAGAGGTTATGGTAGTCTTATTTGCATGACAGTACGGATGCGGCATACCCGCTCACACACCGGCAATCGCCGATCGCACCATGCGATCAAGGTGCAAAATCTCGCCAAATGCGAGAAATGCGGCTATTCAATTCGCCCACACACCGCTTGCGTTAACTGCGGCACCTACCAAGGGCGGCAGATTATCGATGTGCTGGGTAAGCTCAACAAAAAAGAGCGCAAACAAAAAGAAAAAGAACTCAGTGCGCAAGAAGAAACGGCGCGTACTGAAAAGTAGAAAAGTCAACACACCTTCGTTCTTTTACACGCTTACACATACTATTTTATGGCATCGAGGCATCTCGCGCGGTCCATCGCAATGCAATCCCTCTACGAGTGGGATTTTAATGGCGCCGGTCCAACAATCGCTGAAGATATTATAGTACGCAACCTTGAGGAATTTGGTCCGGGGCTTGACGATGCGGGTTTTGTTCGTGCGCTGGTCACGGGGGTCGCCGAAAAGCGTGAACAACTCGACGCGATTATCGAACGCGCGGCGCCCGAGTGGCCACTCTCACAGATAGCAGTCGTCGATCGCAATGTGTTGCGGATCGGGCTTTGGGAACTTCTCTTTGGTAATTACAAGGAGGTGCCCCCAAAGGTAGCGATCAATGAATCAATCGAACTCGCGAAAACTTTCGGCGGGGAAAATTCTGGCAAGTTTGTCAACGGTGTCTTGGGCACGGTATACCGCGAGCTCGGCGAGCCAGGCAAAGACGAAACTTCAAAGAAATATAGTCCCGAGGAGCTTGAAAAGTTGCCGCTCGAACGGCGTGCGGGAGCTGTCGTGATGCGTGGCGATCACATCGCGTTTGTGCACGATGTGTTTGGCTATTGGACACTACCCAAAGGCCGCATTCAGGCCGATGAAGAAGATATTGTAGGCGCGCGCCGCGCGGTAATGACCGAGATCGGTATCGATAATCTCGAACTCTCGCGTCAGCTCTGCGAGAACCAGTATGTGGCGCACGACCCCGAGGCGGGTCCAGTGCGAAGGCGTGTAGTATACTTTCTCGGTTCCACTACTCAAAAAGATTTGCATCTCAAGGCATCTGGTGGGTTGGTAGAAGCAAAATGGTTTCGCAAAGCTGATTTATCCGGACTAAAAATGTACGACGACATTCGCAAAATACTCGAAAATATATGATAGATCCCGTAGCATTCGAATTGACTCTTGGCATCTCATTTAAAAACAAAGATCTCTTAACGCAGGCGCTCACGCACCGCTCATATTTAAACGAAAACCCTGGTTTTCGATTAGGTCATAACGAACGACTCGAGTATTTGGGCGATGCAGTCTTGGAGCTCGTGGTTACCGCAGATCTGTATGCGCATTTTCCTGATAAGCCGGAAGGTGAGTTAACCTCAATTCGCGCGGCACTCGTGAATGCCGAGATTTTAGCCGGCATTGCCGCTGATATGAAAATGGGCGATTATTTGCTTTTGTCGCGCGGTGAGAAAAAAGACACCGGTCGTGCTCGTCACTACATTTTGGCAAACGCATTTGAAGCATTTGTAGGTGCGCTATACCTCGATCAAGGATACGACGCGTGCGCTGATTTCATCCAAAAATATCTCTTAAAACATACCGGCGAGGTGGTAGAAAAACGCTTGTGGAAAGATCCCAAGAGCTCATTTCAAGAAGCAGCGCAAGACCGTGTAGGCGTTACGCCAAATTACAAAGTTTTGCGCGAGGCAGGTCCTGACCACCAAAAGAAGTTTTTTGTAGGAGCTTTTCTTGGCACCATACTTGTTGCTGAAGGCAGTGGCTTATCCAAACAAGATGCCGAGGTAGAAGCGGCCGAAAACGCTTTGCGCGAAAAAGGCTGGGGGTAGTATGTACTTTAAGAGTCTTACGCTCTCGGGTTTCAAATCATTTGGCAAATCAACGGTTTTTGAATTTCCCTCGCGCATTACATCAATAGTAGGGCCTAACGGTTCAGGCAAATCCAATATAGTAGAAGCCATCCGCTGGGTATTGGGTGAGCAGTCGATAAAATCGTTGCGAGGTAAAAAAGGTGAAGACCTTATTTTCAACGGATCTGATAAAGCAGCACGCCTCGGTAAGGCCGAAGCTAAGCTTATTTTTGATAATTCCAAAAAACAGTTTCCCTACGAGTTTGATGAAGTCATAATCTCACGCCGCGTGATTCGTGATGGTACCAACGAATACTTACTTAACGGTTCGCAGGTACGCCTCAAAGATATTTTCCAACTTCTCTCCACTGTCGGTTTTGGTTCAACCCAACATCATATCATCTCGCAGGGTGAGGTAGATAGAATTTTGTGGGCATCACCGCGCGATCGTCAAGAGATGATCGAGGAAGCACTTGGGCTCAAAGAGTATCACTTAAAAAAACGCGATGCTGAACGAAAGCTTGGTGAGACGGAAAACAATTTACGCCAGATCGATGCACAGGTGCGCGAGCTTCGTCCCCATCTTAAATACTTGGGTGTGCAGGCAGAGAAGATGAAAGCGACCGAAGAGTATCGTATCGATTTACAAGAAAAAGCGTATCTCTGGGCGTCACGCGAACGCGCCGCTCTCGCCGAGATTACTGATGATGTTGCCGTAGAGCGTGACCCACTCGAAGAATCATTGCGTGAAAAATCAGCGCGCATCAAAGAACTTACAGGCGAGATTGCGCGTGCTGAGAAATCATTTTCTGGGCTCGAGATAAAAGATGCTATCAAAGAAAAGCTCACCGAGCTCGATGAACGCAGGCGCGCGCTCGAGCGCGAATTGGGTCGTATCGAAGGACTTTTGGCTGCAGGCGCCGGATCAAAAGACTCGGAAGTATCGGTAAAGATGATCACGGGCGAGCTTCGCGAGACCCTTTTGTTTGTCAAAGAAATCGCCGAAAAAGAGAGTTTTGAGACGCTCAAATCAGGACTCAATGATATCAAGGTTCGTCTCGAAAAACTTCTGAAACTTTCGGTAGGTGATCGTGACTCGGCAGGCGACCTGTCGCTCGAAAAAAAGAAGCAGGAGATGACATACGAACTGCGTCAGATCGAGCATACGGTCACCGATCTTCGCGCAAAGCGCGAGGAGACAGGCGCGGTGCGTGAAGATACCTTGCGTGAACTGCGAGAGCGTGAGCATGAGATCCGTACGGAAGAACGCGAGTTGGAAGCTATCCGTGCCAAGCTTCGCACACTTGATTTTGAAGGTGAAAAATATAAAGTGCGTCATGCCGAACTCGCCAATTTTATGCGCGACCTCAAGATTGAGGCAGATGTGCTCCCCAAGACCGAGGCATTTGAAGGTGACGCTGACCGTGCGCAGCTTATGCGCCAGATTGAACGCTTGCGTATCAGACTTGAAGAGGCGGGGGGTATTGATGTCTCAGTAGTTAGAGAATATGAAGACACCAAATCACGCGATGAGTTTTTGACGCGGGAACTTCGCGATATTAACGATGCCGCAGGACAGCTCAAATCTTTGATGAAAGAGCTTGATCAGAAACTTCACGAGAAATTTTCCGAAGGACTTGAAAGTATCAACGAAGAATTTTTGGCGCTCTTTCGTAGTGTATTCGGTGGTGGTAAGGCAAAGTTGGTCTATGTCTCGCCGCAGGTCAGTGAGATAGGCGAAGTGGTTGAGGGCGGTATTGAGATAGAGCTTGATATCCCACGCAAGCGTTTGCGGAGCCTTGATATGCTCTCGGGCGGTGAGCGCGCGCTGACATCGGTAGCGCTTTTGTTTGCGATGTCCGCGGTCAATCCACCGCCATTTTTGGTGCTCGACGAGACTGATGCCGCGCTTGATGAAGCAAACTCGCAGCGCTATGGGGACTTACTCGAACAGCTAGCCCAAAAAACTCAGCTGATTATTGTCACACATAACCGCCATACTATGCAGCGCGCGGGTATTTTATACGGTGTCACTATGAGCGGTGACGGCATTTCTCGTGTTATCTCGCTGAAGCTTGAAGAGGCAAAAGAGTTCGCCAAAGAGGGTTGACGCAAAGAGCTCTTTCGGGTAGAATTGCACCATGCTTAAAATCAGATTACAGCGAGTTGGCCGCAAAAATGACCCGTCATTCCGGGTTGTTCTGATTGAGTCTTTCCGCGCCCCCAAGTCAGGCGCGGTACAAGAGATTCTTGGCAACTATGACGCTCGCCAAAAGCGTATTGTACTCAAGCGCGATCGCATCGACTATTGGCACTCAAAAGGTGCACAGATCACACAAACCGTCTCGAGCTTGATGAAGCGCGCAGCAAAATAATATTTGTGCACAAATAAAAAAGGAGTCTTGCTCAAGGCTCCTTTTTTTGTTACGGTGGGAGTAGTTCAAAAGGTCGCCGTAACTGAATGATACATACTATGTCAGAAAACGCAGACAAACACTTTCTCGAGTTCGTCGTGAAGGCGCTCGTGGACAATCCTGATGATGTGAAAGTTGATCGCAAGGTTGACGAGATGGGCGTGTTGCTCACTCTCAAAGTCAATTCGGCCAATATGGGCCAGGTCATCGGTCGCAACGGGAATACCGCGAAAGCTCTTCGCACGCTCCTTCGTGTGGTTGGCATGAAGCACAATGCTCGTGTCACTCTCAAAATTGAAGAGCCGGAAGGCAGCGAACGCCGCCCCCCGCAAGAACGAAAAGTAATGGACGATTTGAGCGATTTGAACCTCTAATCGTTGATAGTAAAATAAAAACCCCGCAGCTGCGGGGTTTTTATTTGGTGGTATACTAAAAGCATATATTCTATGAGATTTACTATCCTTACATTGTTTCCAAAAGCGTTTGATTCGTATTTAGGCGAGTCAATGATGGCGCGCGCGCAAAAAAACAAACTTATCAATATTGAGATTATTGATATTCGTCATTCTACGAGCGACAAACACCACACCGCAGACAGTAAACCGTACGGTGGTGGTCCTGGTATGGTGATGCGCGCGGAGCCGATACTTAAGGCATTTGGTGCCATCAAAAAAAAGAGTAAAAAAATACGCATTATTATTACATCAGCCGCGGGCAAACAGTTCACCAATACATCCGCGCGCGCGTATACCAAGAAATATGATCATTTGGTCATTATCGCGGGGCATTATGAAGGCATCGATGAACGAGTCAAAAAAGCACTCAAGGCCGAAGAAGTCTCCATCGGAGATTATGTGCTAACGGGGGGTGAGTTGCCAGCGCTTGTTATGATCGATGCCATTTCTCGTCAGATCCACGGTGTTTTGGGGAGCGCTGAATCACTCGAAGAGTCGCGCTTGGGCGCGGGTGTATCAACCTACACGCGACCAGAAGTCTTTGTGTATAAAGGGAAAAAACTCAAGGTGCCTCAAGAGCTCGTGTCAGGGAACCATGCTATCATCGAGGTGTGGAGGAAAAAACATCAAAAAAAGAAATAACTTTTTATTGGGGAGCAGCAACATCGTCTCATCAAGTCGAAGGCAATACACGCAATGATTGGTCAGACTTTGAGCGCGAGCATCACCTTATGCCTTCGGGTCTTGCCTCTGATCACTATCATCGGTTTCGTGACGATTTTGAGTTAGCAAAACACTTGGGTCATAATGCCCACCGGTTCTCAATCGAATGGTCGCGCATCGAGCCGCGAGAAGGCGAGTTTGACGAAAAAGAAATCCAGCATTATCGCGATGTGGTCGCAGCACTCCGTGAGCGGGGGATGGAGCCGTTTGTGACGCTCTGGCATTGGACGGTGCCGCTTTGGTTTCGCGATCAAGGTGGTTGGACAAGCAAAAAAGCACCTACGCAGTTTACGCGCTTTGCAGGTCGCATGGCAGACGCCTTACCGGATGTAAAATTTTGGATTACACTCAATGAGCCCAATGTGTACACGACGCATGGGTACTTGCGGGGCAATTGGCCACCGGGCAAAAAGTGGGCGTTTATGCAGTATCGTAGGGCAAATCATATGCTTGCCGTGGCTCACAAAAAAGCATATGCGCGCATCAAGCAAAAAAATAAAAATGCCGAGATAGGTATCACGCAAAATATTATCTGGTTCTCACGCAGAAGTGGTTGGTTCAAAGATTTTTTCTTTAATCATTATTTTGTACGACTCGTACGCGATCACCAAGATTTTGTAGGTATCAATTATTATTTTTCCGACCGGAAGACAAAGCAGTATTCGGATATGGGTTGGCCTATCGATCCAGAGGGTTTTCATCAGGTACTGCACGCGATGACTCGTTATAAAAAACCTCTCTATGTGTTTGAGAACGGCATCGCGGATGCCAAGGATGATAGGCGCGCCGAGTTTATCCATAGTCATATCGGTGTCCTCCAGCGTGTGATGCATGAGGGGGCTGACATACGCGGATACTTTTACTGGTCACTCTTGGATAACTTTGAGTGGGACAAGGGTTTTGGCCCTCGGTTCGGTCTTGTCGAGATAAACTATGAGACGCAAGAGCGTCGTATACGGAAAAGCGCTTGGGAGTACAAGCGGATCATCAAAAATGCCCTACGGTCATAAGGCGAAAACTCCTTATTTCCCAAGCACTTTTTGGCCACATAAGGGGTTGACATAGCAACAGGGGTCGCCTATAATGTAACGAATCGCTACATTTTGAAAAGGTAAGTAGTTCCGCGGTTGTTTTTGACTCTATCGAAAATAGTCGCGGATTTATTTTTTGAAAGAACGTTGAAAATTTAGGACATATATATTTTCCCAAAAATATATATGGAATATCAAAAATCCGTCGAAGGTACTCGTCACAAGATGTCGCTCTGCCTTCGGCAGAGCGAGTCTAGTGATATTTCTTTAAGAGCCTGATTTTGACGCGACTGAGTTCGTGGCAAAATCAGATCACTACTTAATAGATTTTCTATTGAGAGTTTGATCCTGGCTCAGGATGAACGCTGGCGGCGTGGATAAGGCATGCAAGTCGAACGGAACTTATTTAGTTTGAGATGCGATTACATCAAGTCAAAGATTTTGTAAGTTTAGTGGCAGACGAGGTAGGAACACGTAGGTACTTACCCGAAAGTCGGGCATAACGAGCCGAAAGGTTCGCTAATTCCCGATATTGTGGAAACACGAAAGGAGCAATCCGCTTTCGGAAAGGCCTGCGGGCTATCAGCTTGTTGGTAGGGTAACGGCCTACCAAGGCTATGACGGCTAGGGGGCGTGTGAGCGCGTTCCCCACCGACGGAACTGAGACACGGTCCGTACACCTACGGGTGGCAGCAGTCGAGAATCTTCGACAATGGGCGAAAGCCTGATCGAGCGACGCCGCGTGCGGGATGAAGTCCTTCGGGATGTAAACCGCTTTTAGCAGGGAGGAAAAAAATGAGAGTACCTGCAGAATAAGGGCCTGCAAATCTCGTGCCAGCAGCCGCGGTAATACGAGAGGCCCGAGCGTTATCCGGAGTTACTGGGCGTAAAGGGTGCGTAGGAGGTGGTGTTAGTCGATGTTTAAATCTTTGGGCCCAACCCAAAGCCTGGCATCGAAACGGCACAACTTGAGGGCGCGAGAGGTAGATGGAACTCATGGTGGAGGGGTGAAATCCGTTGATATCATGGGGAACACCAAA